>DAIOHI010000007.1:1242-17037 GCA_036744815.1 Paludibacteraceae bacterium | reverse complement strand
TAACCATATATTCGGAATAAAAACAAAGAGAGTGTCCTATCAGGACACTCTCTTTGTTTTTATATATACACTTTTCATTTCCAAAGATAATTCTTCAATATAAATTTAAATTGAGCAAGTTTTTTATTGCATAACTACCAAACTGCATTACATTTACATCCACCACCGCTTCTTCGTCCACCATTCCTTGTCTGTATATTATATGCAAAAGTAAGATTAACAAGTCCGATAGCATCTGAAAATTTTGAAGGAGAGGCAGAGTCAATCCCATCAACATAATCCGATAAGGAATACTGCCCCTGAATCTCAAGTCCTAAAGAAATTCGATTGAAGTCTATTTCGTAACCTATTCCAACAGGAAAAAAAGGAGCTAAATCACTCTGTTTATATGTATCAATACGACGCGGGCTCCCTGAAAAGTTTACATCTGTTTGCATAACTCCCGCACCCAAGAATAAATAAGCAGAATAATCATTATTGTTTCTATTAAAAGATCCTTTCAGAAAAGAGTACTCCAAATGCAAGGCTGCTTCAAAAACATTACTTTCAAATGCAAAATTACGACTACTTTCGTATCGAGGAATTCCTTTATCAGTTGCAGCAACTCTAAGGAAAGATAACAAGCCTTTGTAAGCCCATCTGTCAGAAAATTTATTTCTATATCCTACAGAAACAGAATAACGTGGATTATCCAATTCCCAGTCTTTAACTCCAGGAACAGATATATTCATTCCACCAATATCTCCGGAATAAGCTGTTGCTCCGGCAGAAATAAAGATATTATGATTGGATGGTTTTTTGATAAGTCCTTGTGCAGTCAAATTTGGAAACGATGCAACAATCAGAGCCAAAAGTATCCCATACTTTTTAATAAAAGTCATAGCTGTATTTTAAATTAAGATGTATGCAAATTAGTGTTTGAAAATTATTATTTACAAACAAACAATAGATTTATCTCTTATTTAAAAATAAACTATATTTTCTTCTGATTTTGAAGAACAATAGACTTAAATAAAAACAGCTAAGGGAGTTTTAAATTTCAGCAAAGATACTATTTTTAGAAGAACTACAATTAATTAATAATGTCATTTTTTATCTTTTATTGATTTATGCATAAATCAATAAAAGATAAAAACATATATTCTTCACAAACTTTTAGTATCGGAAGCTACTTCCTCCTACAAATTCTCTCAACAATGATGTAGGTGGTATTTCTCGTTCGGGTATAGGTACAAAATAATTTAAAAACTTCAACAGACGATGCGCTTCGGTATATTCTTCGCAATATTTGGGCACCTCGGCAAGAATAGGTTCTGCATGACGCTTCAAAACGGCTAATTCAAAGAGCAAAGCTGAATTAAACATCACATCGGCATTTTCCTGATAGGGGAAAATCCACTTTTCTTCTCCTCGTCTGACACTGGGCCAACGTGCAATTGTATCACGTACAGAATATCTTCTGAATCGGTAATCACGAATAATACGTCTCAACAAACGGGTATCCGCCGTAGGTATCCAATTATGATTATCGATAGAAATAGTGGTAAGTGCCGAAACATATATTTTAAATTGTTTCTCTTTGGGAATCAATGGTAACAAGTCAGGATTCAAGGCGTGAATTCCTTCGAGTACCAGTAAACTATCTTCTTCTAAACGAATTTTTTCGCCTTTAAAATATCGCTTTCCATCTTCAAAATTGAAAAACGGAATTTCAACTTCTTCTCCTCGGAGCAACTGCTCCATTTGCTTATTAAACAGTTCTAAATCTAACGCATTTAAATGTTCAAAATCCCATTCTCCATTCTCGTCAAGAGGTGTTTCGTCTCTGTTGACAAAATAGTTGTCCATCGAAAGAATAATGGGTTTCAGCCCAATTACCTGCAATTGCACCGACAAACGCTTACTAAAAGTTGTTTTTCCCGATGAAGAAGGTCCTGATATAAGCACCAACCTCACTCGGTCGGCTCGTTCGTGTATCATATCGGCAATAGAAGCCACTTTTTTCTCATGCAAAGCTTCCGATATTTTTATCAAGTTAAATGACTGATTTTCTTTATACGCCACATTGAAATCACCCACACTACTCATGTTCATGATCTTATTCCAACCGACGTATTCTTTAAAAATATCATACATTTTAGGCTGAGGAACAATATCTTCGAGAACCGACGGATTTTCACGATTTGGAATGCGGAGTAAAAGTCCATCGTACATAGGAATTAGATCATACAAATCAATATAACCTGTTGACGGAAGAAGCACGCCGTTATAATAATCGATATACTCTCCGATACGAAAAAATCGACAATAAGGATTTCCCAGTGTTTCAAAAAGTGTCGCTTTCTCGTTCTGATTCGCTTCTGCGAACAATTCCTTTACTATCTTAGTCTGCTTTTCTTCACAAACGATTTCTTCGTCGTTGGCAATAATTGCATTAACTCTTTCCTTTATTTTGGCTATCAATTGCGGAGTAATTTTCTCTTTCTGATCATCCAAAGTACAATAATAACCTTTCGAAATAGGATGTTCAATGTATAAAGTTACGTGTGGAAAAAGCTCGGACACAGCTTTCGACAGCACCATACACAAGGAACGCACATAAACGCGCATGCCGGAAGGAATGCTAAAGTCGATGAATTCAATATCTTTAGGCTTGTAAATACGAAAATTAAGGTCTTCCACCTTGTAATTTACACGCGCAGCTACAACCTTGTATTCGAGGCTGATTTTTAAATTTTCATATATTTCGAGAAGTGATGTACCAAAGGGAAAATCGTGATATTCTTTTGTGTTTTTACAATAAATAGTAACTAATTTCTCCATTAACTTAGAAGTATTTCTAATAAAATTCAACAATATAATAACTGTTCGGGAAAAACATTTCAGACAAAAAGTTATTCCTCTAAAAAATGGCAAACAAATACTGAAGACTTCCCATTTATTTACCTTATTTTTGTAAAACGTAAAGATACAACAAAGCTGGTGAAAGCAAAAAGATATATCCTCTTTTTTCAACAATAAAACAAACATTTAGCACTATAAAACAACTTTTAAAATGCAACTATTCGACGTTTATCCTTTGTTCGACATCAATATTGTGAAAGGAAAAAACTGCAATATCTATGACGAAAATGGTAATGAATATCTCGATTTATATGGCGGACATGCTGTTATTTCGATAGGACATTCCCACCCTTATTATGTAAATAAATTGAAAGAACAAACCGAAAAATTAGTTTTCTATTCCAATTCGGTTATCAATAAGTTGCAAGTAGAACTTGCGCAAAAATTGGGAAAGCAATCGGGTTACGACGATTATTCATTATTCCTTATCAATTCGGGTGCTGAAGCAAACGAAAACGCTCTCAAACTAGCTTCTTTCCATACCGGAAAACGTAAAGCAATCGCCTTTGGAAAAAGTTTTCACGGACGCACATCGGCAGCCGTACGAGTAACTGATAACAAAAAAATTGTCGCTCCAATCAACGAAGGATTTGATGTTGAATTCCTGCCACTGAACGACATAGAAGCTGTAGAAAAAAGTCTAAAAAAAGGAGATGTCTGCGCTGTCATTATCGAAGGAATACAAGGTGTGGGCGGCATTCAGATTCCGAATCCGAATTTTCTGCAAGCCTTAAGTAAATTATGCACGGAAAATAAAGTCATCCTAATCTTAGACGAAATACAATCGGGTTACGGACGCTCAGGACGTTTTTTCGCGCACCAATATGCCGACATTCGTCCGGATATTATTACTGTGGCAAAAGGAATGGGTAACGGATTTCCGATCGGAGCCTTGCTTATAAGTCCTACCTTCGAAGCTTCGCAGGGAATGCTTGGCACTACTTTTGGGGGAAATCATTTAGCATGCGCCGCGGCTATAGCCGTTCTCGACGTTATGGAGTCGGAAAAATTGATTGAAAACGCCGAAAAAGTTGGCGATTACCTTATAAACGAACTAAAAAAAATCGATCAAATTAAAGAAGTACGCGGACAAGGATTGATGATCGGGATCGAATTTGAAGATAGCATAAAAGAAATCAGACGAAAACTTCTTTTCGAAAAGAAAATATTTACCGGCGTAAGTGGCACAAATACAATCCGGCTCTTACCGCCATTATCCCTGTCAATGGAAGAAGCTCGTTATTTTATCAACGAATTTAAAAACACAATTTCTTAAATCAGATTAAGCCTGCTTACAAAAGCGGGCTTTTCTTTTCCTTTATAATATAGGCACAAATATCCCGAATAGCATCGGAAATATTTGTGAATTGAATATCTATACTTCGCTTCACTTTTTCATTCGAATAACGCGTTTTCCCGGTCGATGTCCGCGCCATATTTCTATCAATCAAAGGCGTGAAATGGAATAATTTTCCAAGTAATTCCATAACACATCCAACTGTAAGAAGCATTTTTTTACCTATCGAAATAAATGGACGTCTCTTCGAAAAGCCATCGGCAATAGCCGACAACACTTCTTTTGTGCTGCAATTTTCTCCCACCAAAATAAATCGTTTTGCGAAAATATCGCTTTTCATCAACAAAATCATCGCTCTCGCCACATCACGTACATCAACATAACCAGTTCCGCCATTGGTATAAAAAGGCAATCCTTTGTTTACCTGCGAAAACAGCTTCGCGCTTCCCGAATCGTTTCCCGAAAAGCCTAAAATAACTCCGGGATTTACAATAACGGCTCGCAATCCTTTTTCGATGGCTTGCCAAACAATCTGCTCCGCATCGTATTTGCTTTTAGAGTAAGGCGAACGTTTCACGTTTGGGCGATAAACAGTATTTTCGTCCACTTCGCTGTCATCGTAGGTTTTTCCACAAGCCGCAATCGAACTTACAAAGCAAAGTTTCTTCACATTAGCTTTCAGTGCCGCATCGACGATGTTTTGCGTCCCAATAACGTTTGTATCCAACAATAAATCCACGTTATTATTCAATGAAACAAGCGCCGCGCAATGATACACAATGCTGTCTTCGTCCAATACAGACTGAAGCGACTCCGCATCCAGCACATCGGCTGTTCTCCATTCGATTCGTGCCAAATAACTTTCTACATCATCGGTATAAAATCCAAATATCCGGCGCAGCGAATCAATATTGCTCGTAGTGCGACGCGTGGCAACAATCCTTTGTTCTTCTTGCAACAAATGCCACAGCAAATGTCCGCCAACTAAGCCCGTTCCTCCTGTAACTATTATCATAATAATTTCATTTCTTCCACAAATGTAAATGATATTTTATTTGAAAGAAAATTGATTTCAAATAAATATAAAAAAACAACGGCTTCACTTATTCTGCGAAGCCGTTGAGAGGATGTGTTTTTTTGTATCTTATTTTTTTGCTGTCCAGCGTTTGTTCAGCAAAGCAATGATGTCGCTTGTTATATCATAAGATTTATCAGCATACAAGATATTGTCGTTCGATGTATTGCTTAAAATCAATTGATATTTATGATCTGCATTAAATTGCTTCAATACGGCATTGATTGTATCGCGCAATTGTTCGCTCATTTTTTGTTGTTTTTGCATTAAATCTTGAGTTAAACGCGAATCAAGATCTTGAAGTTCTTGTTGTTTCTTCATCAGGCGAGCTTGTTCGTCTTCCGCTCTTTGACGGCTCAAAAACGCGTTATTTTCAAGTTTACGTTGAAATTCACCCATTTCGTTTTGCAATTGACGTGCTTTTGTATTGATCGTAAGACGTGAATCTTCTTGCTCTTTTATCAATGCTTCGTTGGCATCTTTCGCAAATTCGTAGCCCAACAATAATGAATCAATATTTACATAAGCAATTGGTAATTGAGAATGACAAATAGAGTCTCCACTTACAATATTGCCTTTTTTTTCATTGCCCGATTTTTTGGAAAAAAACAGTATAAACAAGACAATGACAGCTATTCCCAGAATGGCATTAATAATTAGAGGTAAATTATTCTTCATATTAATATTACAAAATTAGTTTATCGACAATTAGTTATTAGATTTCTGCGCCTTTTATGCATTTCAAAAAGCAGGCACAAAGATAGCTTAGTTTTACATTAATCAATAGTAATCTTCGAATGATTTTTAAGAATTTGAGTCTTTTGTCGTATTTTTTAACTATTATTCATTATTCGCATTTAACTTCCAAACAAAACACAAACACTGTAAAAACTGTTTATTTAAAGCTTCTTACAAAGGATTAACAAGGAAAGAAAATTCGTTCGAAATTCATCCTTCGAAAAAGCTAAAATTAACATTTCCGTACTGACGATGCTCTTTGAAATTGGGATGCTCTTCGAAATTATACTTTGCAGGATGCTCCAAAACAAACAAGCCATCGTTGGCAAGTAACTTTTTGGATATGATTAAATCGGGAAGTTCGGCTAAACGTTCCAATTCGTAAGGCGGATCGGCAAAAATAAAATCGAACTTGCGATGGCAAGCCGCGATGAAACGAAACACATCTGTTTTAGCAATAGAAAGATTATCAATTTTCAGATCAGTACACATTTTGCGTATAAAAGCCACATGTCGCTCACTTTGTTCCACCGAAGTAACACTTCGACAATCGCGCGAAATGAACTCAACTCCTATCCCACCTGTTCCGGCAAATAAGTCAAGCACATCAATTCCTTCGAAATCGATGCGATTATTTAATAAATTGAACAATCCTTCTTTGGCAAAATCGGTCGTTGGACGTGCCTTGATGTTAGTTGGAGGATAAATCCGCCGTCCTTTATATTTTCCGCTAATGATTCTCATTCTTTCAAATTTACAAAATTAGTTGCTATTTTTTTCACATCTTCCCGCTCTTCGGCATTATGCAAATATACAGCACATCCTTCTACATCCAAAGCCAACTGTTCGAAGACATTAAGTATATAATATACAAAATCTTCCGGCGTTTGAAAATCATAGGAATTAACCAATCCGATATTTCCATTCTTTAGTACAACAACATCCATCTTATTTCCCCGAAGCCACACATACATTTTCTGACTGTTCGAATGCTTTACCTCATCATTCACAAAGGTCGTCAAATGATGTTCTATTTTTGGCTCAGTCCCAAAACACAATAAAGCTTTGTATAAATCTTTCGGAATAGCGAAAACATTTATTGCTTTCCAAACAGATAAAGAATTGGACAGGACAATCGCATCTTTGATACTTCCGATTTGAAAACTCAACAAGTCAAAAGCTTCGTTAGGATCAAACACAGCCTCAGGTACAATAGAATAATTATCAGACTCGCAAACAAAACGAATGCTTTCATGTTTCTGCTGCATTTCGGTCGTCGTAGCCATCGCACGAAGGATATCTTCCTCCGAAAGAGAAGGTAAATGAGCCGGAATATTTCGATGAGAAATAAGTGAGCTCGTTCTGCTATCGTAAACACTGAATATCCATTCGCCTGTACAAAAACGAATTGTCAAGTTAGTTTTTCCTCCGTCCGACATTTTTATCTTCTTCCTTTTTAGTTTATGCAAATGTAAAAAAGAAAATCGAGAGCAGGAAAAAATCTTTATGAAACCGAAAAGAAGATTTAAATTAACTAACAATTAAAAAATTCCATTCCTTAATTTTAAAACTTTACTTTCTGCGATGAGAGAAACGATATTCTTACTAATCTATTCTTTTTTGAGACAAATGTTTGTATATTTGTAGGTTCCTATAACACTAAATTTTATGCTTCAAAAAAGACAGTTAACCTTTTTTTTCATACTATTACTATATTCTTTTGGGGTACAAAACACTAATGCTGAGACTAATCTGGATAGTCTTGATTACTTTCTTTCGCAAAAAGCAAAATTTGATCAAATTAAGGTAAATAGAATAAACAAGCTCAAAAGCACAACTCAAACAAACAATAGTAACCCTGAGAATCTTTATTCCTTATACGATAGTTTGTACCACGAATATCGTTCTTATATTTACGATTCCGCCTATGTTTATGTCAACAAGCTGTACAAAGTAGCACATACTCTGAATGATCAAGATAAAATCACTGCATCGTTAGTAAAAAAAGGATTTAGTTATCTGTCTTCCGGATTATTCAAGGAGTGTTTTGATCTTTTTCAATCTATTGACATAAAAGGCTGTAGCGATCAAACAAAAATAGATTATTACAGCACCAAAGCCAGACTTTATTATGATGTGGCGGACTACAATAACAGCGAGGAATTTACATCTGAATATCACGCAAAAGGTAATGAAATTATCGATTCTGCAATAGCTTTAATTCCTATCGAATCTCCTCAGTTTTGGGCAAGCATGGCACTTAAAAGGATGAAATCTGACAATTACAGAGGTGCTATTGATGCTTTTCAGAAAATGATCATTTCGAATAAATATACCGAACACGATTATGCCATAGCAACTTCAAGCATCGCTTACTTACTTGTTTTGCAAGGTAAAAACAACGAGGCAAAGAATTATTTGATAAAAGCAGCTATTGCTGATATAAAATCTTCGACGAAAGAAACAGTCGCTCTAAGAAATCTGGCTCAAATACTTCATGAGGACGGAGATGCCACCCGTGCAGTAAGCTATATTCGGCAGGCATTGGATGATGCTTATTTTTATAACGCCCGACACCGTCAACTCGAAATAAGTCATATTCTTCCGATTATAGAAAAAGAACGAATTGATACGATAGAAAAACAAAAAAACAGAATTTTTTATATCACACTCTTCGTTTCTATCTTAGTAGTTATCCTCATAATTGCTTTGGTTGTGATATGGAAACAATTGCATTCTCTAAATATAGCAAAAAAAACGATCCAAAAAACAAATGAGAACCTCCTAGAAGCCAATAAAATAAAAGAAGAATATATTGGATATTTTTTCACTCTTAATTCTGAATTCATTGATAAAATGGAAAACTTTCAGAAGTATGTGCAAAAAAGAGTGATGGAAAAAAAATACGACGAACTGGCAACTACACCCAAAAATATCAATCCTAAAAAAGAACGAGAGGCTCTTTTCGTTCGTTTCGATCAGATTTTCCTGAAATTATTTCCCGACTTCGTAGAAAAATTTAATGACTTATTAAAGCCTGAAGAACAAATTCAATTAAAAGAAGATGAGCTTTTAAATACCGACCTACGCATTTATGCGCTGATTCGGCTAGGGATTAACGACAATGAAAAAATAGCGCAATTTCTTGATTATTCTGTAAATACGATTTACACCTATAAAACAAAAATCAAAAACAAGTCAAAATACTCGAACGAAGATTTCAAGAAAATGGTAATGAACATAAAATC
This sequence comes from Paludibacteraceae bacterium, assembly GCA_036744815.1. Classification (GTDB taxonomy): domain Bacteria; phylum Bacteroidota; class Bacteroidia; order Bacteroidales; family Paludibacteraceae; genus H1. The sequence continues at coordinate 7,775 of DAIOHI010000007.1, read as the reverse complement.
AGTATAGGATTGTTCAATTAGCTTAATTATCGTATTAATTCACAATCACTTTTCTGATCAGATTTCCATCGTCGCTTTGAACTAAATAAACTCCGGCAACCAACTTTGATGTAACTATTGAATCCGATAAAGAAGCAAAGGTCTCCACTTTTCGTCCTAACAGATCAACAATTGATATACTATAATTCTTAACACCCGATATAACAAGTTGTCCATCTTTAGCAAACACATTAAATCCTTCGTCTTCAATATTTGTCACTGAATTGATATTGCAATTCTCTTCAAACATAAAGAGAGAAGAAGAAAAAGAGTTCATATTACTCTCTCCGATATTTTCGAACGTCAAATTACAATAATTCACATTGCCCTTCGAGTTGTAGAAACAAACTCCATAACGCCCGGTTCCATTTATATAAATATCTTTGAGAAAAACGTTAATTATTTTTTTATTACCACTCCCAATAAAAATGGCATCATTTTTCGAATCATACAAGTTGATATTGTAGAATTTGAAATTTTGCAAATCGTATTGTGAACTGCTGTTTATATGTATTGCTCCTTGTTGATTGCCCCATAAATCGCCGCTAACACCTTTTGATCCAGCTTGAACACCACCTTTATAAATCGAAATATTATAAAATTCGCTATAACCTTCGTTACTGAAAGGCACACCCGGAAAATCACAATTCACACGTAATCCGGCTTCCATCGGGTCGATAATCACACAATTATAAGCTTTATTCTGTTTCCCTCCGAAAAACCCAAGACTTGATGCTCTCCAATTATTTTCGGCAGTACAATAACGATAAACGTTGTTTTCGCACAAACGACCGGAACGCGACCAAGAAGCCATATCGTCATCACCGTTATTACGAAAGCTACAGCGTTCAACTATTGAGTTTTTACTTCCATACGAAAAATTCATTCCATCGGCATAATTATTTCGAAAACGGCAATCCGAAATAATTAGCTCATCCGAACCCTCGATCCATCCTCCACATTCAAAATGTTCTATCCAAACATTTTTCACGACAGAACCTTTACCAAAACTACCCATCAATCCTTTCCCTACTTGATAAGCGTTATTATTGTCATAATAGCGCTTATTATTTACCGTATTCAAATATAAACCGTCGATTGTTATGTTGTTTCCGCTCGCCTCTATTCCTCGCTGGTTATAAGTTCCTCTATCATCTGACGACGCTGTGAAATAAATTTCAGTGTACCACATTCCAGCGCCAATAATTTTCGTATTATTACTTGAAACAACAATTCGTTTTTTAACATCATATTTTCCCTCAGGAATATATATAGTCTTCCCTGCATTCGCTAAAATAAAATAATTCAATTCACCTTTATCTGCTGAATAAGCTACTTTATTTTCATCCAAGATGGATTCAAATGTAACTAGATCCGGCACATTTTCCAACTCTACGAAATCAATCGTATATGCAACGTCATTTTCATCAACTTTCACTAATTTGAACACAGCATTTGCAGGAATTTTGTCTGCTAGCTTCCAATGCATTTCATCAAAACGCATGCGTGGAAATTTATTATTTGAAGGTATATTATCTGGATATGAATTACTCATATTTTCCAGAAAATACTGCCAAGCCCAATATGAATTCAGAGTAATATTCTGTACAAAAACATCGTTAACATACAATGCTAGATTTCCTTCTATTCCTTGTCCTTCGCTACCGTCAGGCAGGGAAAAACGTATGGTCAATCCATTCGCGGCTTCAGTGTTGGTCCATTGTAAACAACTACCTTTTTCTATCAGTTGTACCGCTTGCTGATTACTTGCTTCACTTTGAATCTCCGTTTGAACATAGCTTGGTTCTAAAAAAACTCCGTTAGTAATGCACTTATCCGGCTCTGCTTCGTAACGTAAATAGGGACGTTCATACCAACCTCTTTGTTGGTTGTCATCTGTAAAAAGCACATGTTGAGCATTGGTTAAAGAGATAAAAAAGACGAGAAGGTAAATTATTAATAAAAGCCTATCTTTCATGATATTATATTTTTTTATTGAGGTCGAATATGTAAATTTATATTTTTATGTTGAAGTCCACAAACCCTTTGAAAGGATTAAACTCCATACTCAGTGTTTATAGCTCAATAATTTCATAAATAATCTATATTTTTATATTTAAAATAAAACATAATCAGCTAATTAAGTGGTAATTAGACAAAACAATATAAATAAAAATCTATATTTTCGCTATAAAATTATTTTTTTCATTTTTTATGTTATTGCTTTGTATCAGATTATTCAACCATATAAATTTTATTATCATGAAAAAAATTACTTTACTTTTCTCTTCTTTATTCGCACTTATACTATGTATTACTGCACAGAATTTAAACAATCCTAAAGATGCTGAAGGCTATTACATCGTAAAATGGGATTGTGCAAATGACCAATGGGCAACTTCAAATAATTTTGAAGTAGATGAAAACTTCACTTTTGCAGTAGATGTCACTGGAACTCCTTTTGAAGATTGGCTGAAAGCAACTCCTAACACAGCAGGAGCAACACGCTCCATTGCTATCAACAAATGGTCAAATAAAGGAGAAGTGAACGCTAACACAAACCGTTTAAAACAAATCAAGGGAAATATTTATGGAGCGACATGGAATATCGCTCAAATGGGAAATTCGGGTTCGACCATGAACGTAGGTGATCTTGTTAAAGTAGACTCCGTTTGTTACATTGGCGGTCAGGTTTTCGGATTTGAATACACCAATGACAATCCAGGTGCTGGCTGGTGGATGTGGCCTTCAGGAATAGGAGAAGGAACATCTATAGATCCTGGAACAGGAAATATATTCAAAACATTGGCGTATACAGGAAGTAAAACAAGTGCCGAATTCTATAATGACGATTATCCCGGATTATTTGACGAAAGCTATGGAGACCAAAAAGGTTATGCTCCTGCATGTGCAAATACAACTGCAGGCACAAAAGATCCTAAATTTAATGCCGCTGATGTGATTGGGATAGAGTTTTACAACTTACAAGGAGTTAAATTGAACATTGAACCCGAAGATGGTTTATTTCTTAAAACTTCAATTTTATCCAACGGTAGCCGTATAAGCGAAAAAGTAATTAAAAATCGCAAGTAAACATTGATCCTGTTTTTAAAGAGCGAGATAGAATAATTTCGCTCTTTAAAAACAACTTTTCATCTTATTTTGTCCTTTTAACAAACTACCCATTCAAATAAAAAACAGGGGTAATAAAACATTTGCTACTATTACAGCATAACTAGAACTGTATTTAGTTTTCATGCTCTTGTTAAATACCTTTATATCTTTTTTCGTATGAAAAACACCATTTATAAAACCATTTTGTTTTGCACTATCCTATTGCTGACCTTTTCTTTATCAGCACAAAACAAACAAAACATACAAGGAAAGGTAGTTGACACCAACAATGAACCAATCATTGGCGCAACTGTAATTTCGTCCGAACACGAAGGAATAAGTACTGATATTGATGGCAATTTTAAACTTTCTGTAACCGAAGGCAGTACTCTCAGCGTTTCTTTCATCGGATATGTAAAATATCAGGAAAAAGTTACTGCATCGAAGAACTTTTATCATATCACGCTTCAAGAGGACAACAAACAACTTGACGAAGTAATAGTTGTTGGTTACGGTACTCAAAAACGCTCAGATCTGACTGGTTCCATATCATCAGTACGAACAGATGACATCAAAGATTTTTCATCTAAAAGTTTAGCCGAATCGCTTAGTGGCGTTGCCGCAGGAGTTACAGTTACAAAAGGCAGCGGATCTCCTGGAGCATCCGCCGACATACTTATTCGCGGAGCCGGATCGCTCAATGGAATGAGTCCGTTGTTTGTTGTAGATGGAGTTGTACAAGATGCGGGTTTCAATTTCAACATGCGTGATGTTGAAACCATCGAAATTTTGAAAGATGCAGGTTCTGCCGCCATATATGGCTCTCGAGCAGGTGGAGGTGTTGTTTTGATAACTACGAAACGTGGAAAAACAGGAGAAAAAACTACAATTAATGCCAATGCTCGTTACGGGGTAAGAAACATTACAAGCAATATAAAACTACTAAATACTGCCGATTGGGTTCGCGCCCGCGATGCATTTGGAAACGGTAGCACATTAAATACGCTTGGAGTAACAAGTGTTGATGAACTACCTAACACAAATTGGATGGATGTAATGTTCGACACAGGATTTGAAGAAGAATATAATGTTTCGATGGCTTCTTCTTCCGAAAAAACAACTTTCTTTTTATCCGGAAGCTACTTGAGCGAAAAAGGTGTTTACATGGATACCGATGCCAAACGCTTTTCTTTTAGAAATAATCTGGATCATAAATTTAACAAACATATTACCATTGGAGAGTCAATATATGGCAGCACAGTCAAAACTAATCCAGCTACGACTTCATCTATTTACAATCATACGATTCCCTTCCGTACCGTCCCCGTTGCTACTGTTTACAACGAGGATGGAGAATTTGCGAAAACACCAACATCAGTAGGTAGCGGACCTAACTTTGCAGGTTTGGAAAATGCATTTCATGTATTCAACGACAACAACTACACGTTAAACGGACAGATTTATCTAAATGTCGATTTTTTAGGTTTTAACTGGCGCACCACAGGCGCGGGAAGTTTTTATGGTTTTTCAAAAAATGAATTTACCGAATATAAAAATTTTGGACCTGTTGAAGTTGGACTAGACGGAGGAACACTAAACGCTTATGCCGGAACGTCCCAAAACTTAATGTTCAACAGCGTATTGACTTATGAGAAAAAAATCGGGCAGCATAATTTTAAAGCGATGGTAGGTACCGAATGGTGGAAATATGATGGTTATAATGTGAGTGTTAATGCATACAAATTCACAATACCGGTTGCCGAATCCATCTCTTTGGGTTCTACCGGAGCAACTAAAGAAGCATCTGATGGTCTTCCTTCAGAACGTCGCGGTTCTTATTTTAGTCGTATCAATTACGATTACATGGGTAAATATTTGCTTACGGCTAATTTTCGTGCCGATGCTTCCGATCGTTTTGTCAAGAAAAACCGCTGGGGATTCTTTCCATCTGTAAATGCAGGATGGCGCCTTAGCGAAGAAGATTTTATAAAACCACATATCGAAAACTGGTTGGACAACGCAAAAATTCGTGCAAGTTGGGGAATGTTAGGCAGCGATAATGTCGTTCCTCAATACATGTACGAATCAACTTATGCTCTCACAGGAATTAGCCATGCTTTCGATAATACATCTACGCAACAAACCGGAGCCTGGATTGCTACTGTAGGTAATGAAAACTTGAAATGGGAAGAGGTTAATCAAATTGATTTAGGAATTGACTTTACATTTTTAAACAATAGATTAACGGCAACTTACGATTACTACAACCGCCAAACAAGAGACATGCTTTACAAAGGCAGTTTACCCCTTTCTTCCGGAATGAGCTATTATTTCAGTAGCGACGATCCGGCAAATACGCTTCCTGTATATTTCAATGCAGGTTTGGTCGAAAACCAAGGACATGAAATATCTATAGGATGGTCCGACAAAAAAAGAGACTTCAAATATAGCATCAATGCTAATGCTTCTTTTAACTCCAATTTAGTAAAGCAAGTAGGCGACAAAGCCGGAGCTAATAAAATTGATGCTGGTTTGGATGCGTCTTGGCCGCTTTTAACTCGTACGGAAGATGGTTATCCAATGTCGATGTTTTATGGTTACGAAGTACTTGGTATCTTCCAAAATCAAGAGCAAGTTGACAAATACAATCAATACGCTTTAGAACAATGGAAAATTCAAAACCCCAATCATTCGTTCGGTTTTGATCCAGTTACGGGACAACCCTATACAGATGCTAGTCAAAAAAATGTAATTGGTATTTATTATCAAAAAGAACAAACAGGTGTAGGTGACTTGATTTTTGATGATAATGGAGAAGGCAGAGTTACCCCGCTTTCTCGAAAATATATTGGGAATCCTTGGCCTAAAATGACTTTAGGAATTAATATTAGCATGGAATATAAAGGATTTGATTTAAGTGCGATTTTTCAAGGCGCTTTCGGATTCGATATTATGAATCTTGTAAAACCTTACACACAAACTTTCAGCTCTGATAACACAACGGCAGACATATTTAGAACATCCTGCTTTGGTCTCAATAACACAACTGTAACAGACTTGCCAAGAGTTGGATATATCGACTCAAACGGTTCTTTTATAGCCGATGGCGCCGCAAATCGAAACTATTCGACCGTTTCGAGCTATATGCTTGAAAAAGGAGATTATTTGAAAATGAAAAATTTGTCGATAGGATATTCCCTACCAAAGAGCATTACTAAAAAAGCTTCCATAGAAAAGGCTCGTTTGTATGTAAGCACACAGAACGTATTTACACTTACTAAATACAGCGGTATAGATCCTGAAATTGGTGGCGGAGTTTTGATGCGTAATGTAGATAATCAGAACAGATATTTGCTTTCACGATTAATTTCTTTCGGAGT
>DAIOHI010000007.1:0-1232 GCA_036744815.1 Paludibacteraceae bacterium | reverse complement strand
GCAGCCGGGATAATGTGTCTAGTTGGTGCCATCTTAATTCTCATGATTAAAAAACAAGATATGAAAAAACTCATTAAAAATATAGTTTGTATCGGGCTGACAATAACGTTTTTCGGCTGTGAGGATTTTTTTGACAATACAAACAAACAAACTTTGTCGCAAGATAATTTTCCGGCAACAATGGAACAAGTTGATTTAGTATTGACCTCGGCTTATTCCGGCACACATTCTATCGGCACTTATGCCTTTTATTGGCTGCCGATGGGCATTTATCTTTACGACCATACTACCGACACTTACGGCTCCTACGATGAGCGAGGTACAAGTATGGACAACTACAGCGACATTGATAGTCGTTACATTACACAAACATATACCGACCTCTGCAAATGGGCGAATTTATCAACATTTGCGTTGCAATCTATAGAAAACTATCGCCACAAATATTCTTTATCTGAAGAACAGGATCAACTTAACTACATGCGCGGACAAGCGTTGTTTAATCGGGCTTTGGCTTATTGGCATGCACAAATATTTTTTGAATTAAAGGCTGATGCATGGGGTTTTCCTTTATTTGATAAAGTGGTAAATGATGTCGAAGCAATGAAACGCTCCCGTGCCACAGTAAAAGACACATGGGCATTTGCTATAAAAGATTTAGAAGAAGCAATTCCATTGCTTAAAGGTCACAACGACAACTATCGTGCTTCGGAATGGGGTTCAAAAGCTTTATTGGCAAAAACATATATGCAATCATTATATATTTTTCCAGAAAACAAAGCAAAGGCTCAGGCTCTTATGGAAGATATTATCAACAATAGTGGTAAAAAATTAGCTTCTTCAGAAGTATATGCCGATATGTTTTATGGAAATGAGGATAATGAATTTAATTCCGAATCTCTTTACGAAGTTGAAATGACCGTCAACCGTAATCAGAACGGACCTTGGGCTGATTACACAACAGGCAGCGGAATGCCGATGGTTTTCGCACCTTGGTATATGGATTTGGACATCCGTTTTCGACCGAATGTAGAAGGATCTACAGATCCATTAACAAAACTTCTGGATGTAATTACATCAAAAAAAAGCAGCGAGTGGGGCAATAATTTCATACACGATGCAAACATTAAACGTTTTGGTTTTCATGGCATTGGAGGAGACACAATTCCTCGAAAAACATTTAATCCTAATTACAAATCGTCGCAAGCGCGCTCTGTGGATAACTATCCTTA
>DAIOHI010000006.1:0-19972 GCA_036744815.1 Paludibacteraceae bacterium | reverse complement strand
AATCTGTTGAATTTGCATCGAAACACGAGTTTGATGTCTGCGAAATACGGCGGTGGTAATGTTGATGGCTATTGGGATGATGCTGCTGTTCTTCCGCGTACCGCTACTTACGATCTTTATGCCCCACTTGATCCCGCGGGGGCAGACAGAAATCAATACGAAGTAGGCAATCTTGCCTGGACTTTGTTTTACTACTGGCAACACTGTGTAGGCTATGGCGATACGGAAGCACTAACAACCAAACTTTTCCCTTTATTGAAGGATGCCATCAATACTTTCTTTCATATCCGAACGACTACTAACGGTAAATATGGTATTCCTGTTACTGCTTCACCCGAATATACAAGCGGTAGTGCAGGTGCTAATACCAACTACGATTTGGCAAATTTACGGTGGGGATTGATGACTTTGATTGATATTGATACTACTTATCATATCAACGATCCAAAACTCGCAGAATGGAAAGATTTTCTTGATAACTTGGTGGACTTTCAAACAGATGCCAACGGCTATAAAATTAGTTCAACAATCGGTATACCGAGTAATGGAACATCCCACAGACATTATTCGCATCTTTTTATGCTTTATCCCTACCACATGATAAGTTGGGAGAATCCGACAGAAAATGCACTTCTAACTACAAGTTTGAGCAAGTGGAATGGCAATCAAGGATATTCTCACACGGGAAAGGCGGCGATGTTAGCAAGTAAAGGTGACGGTGATGGTGCACTCTCGCAAATGACGACATTTTTTAACACGTATATCAAACCTAATACGCTTTATGCAGAAACAGGACCGGTAATAGAAACGCCTTTAGCAGCCGTTTCGACTCTTCATGAATTTTATATGCAAGACTGGGGCGATCGTATCCGCGTATTTTTTGGTACACCTTCTTCATGGGATAATGCTTCGTTCATTAATATGCGAGCAAAGGGGGCGTTTTTGGTTTCGGCAACCCGTAAAAATGGGAAAACAGTCTTTATTCAGATAGAAAGTGAAAAAGGAGGTCTCTGTCGTATACAAACAGGAATGTTAGGGCTTAATATTCAAGTTGTTGGACTTGATGGTTTGGAACATCCATTTATACTTACCAATGCCGCTAATGGTACGATTGAAATCAATACAGAGGCAGGTGATGTTTTTCAGATAATTGACAAAGCAAGCGAAGTTACATTACCTGAAGCAATAGAACATCCACTCAATGAGACGATGTTTTACGGTGTAAATAATGGTCCAGATATACCATTGGAAAGCTTGTCATTTGAAAACGACATTATAACATTGACAGAAGAAATGCCATCAAAGTTTCTGATCGTAACCGCAGAGCCAGATTATCTTTCTGTAGGAAAACTAACATGGACAAGTAGCAATCCTTCTGTTGTTCGAGTACAGAACGGTTTGATACAGGCAATTAGTGTAGGTTCATCAATATTGAAAGCGGAAAATATGGACGGTGTTTCAGCAGAATGTACTGTAATAGTTGAGGGAGATCGTTTTTTATCCTACGCATCTATTCCCGAAGCAGATACTTATGCTTACGATGGTTCGAGCGCTAAGAATAGCAATTATGGCGATGAACAGACCATTGTTGTAAAATACGACGGAACAGGATATAATCGAATAGGATTTTTCAAATTTTCGATAGGCGATATGGATAAGTATCTGTCTGTAGATGATTCAATTTCAGTAGAAGCTTCGGTTTACGTAAACAGCACTGGATCTACTACGGCAAATACTTCATGGCAGTTTTTTACCGTTCCTGTTACAACATGGATGGAAATGGATTTGACGTGGAATAACAAGCCTTCTGTTTCTTCCACTTTATTGTATGAAGAAATAGGGAAAAATTATGTCAGCGAAGTATATTCGGCTGCCAATCGAATATGTTTCGATATAACTATATATGCATGGGAAGAATATCGTAAGGGAGAAACAACTATATCTTTCAATGCTACGCAAAAATCCATAGTGCCGGGCGGAGCGCATTCATCCTTTTTTGCATCTAAAGAAAATATTGATATAAGAAAGATGCCTTATATAGTTGTGAAATGGGTGAAAAAGCAACATCATACCGATCTTTTAGAACCAAATAAAGCCGGGATAAACGTTTATCCGACTATCACCGACAACTTCTTGTATGTTAGTTCTTCTTTGCCGACAAGCTACTGTTTGACGGATATACAAGGAAGAAAACTGTTTTCGGGAAAAGTTTTTGCATCAGAAGAGAATATCGTTGACTTATCATTTTGTGCTAAAGGAATTTATTTGTTGAGAATAGGGGAGAGTACGTATAAAATAATACGTCGATAAAACAGCTCGAATTAATACATTGTTTAAAAACAGTACAAAATATTTTGTGTTGTTTTTAAACGAATTTTACTATATATGTATCTCTCTTTAATAAACCTCAGAATATGAATTTTTAAATTGTTTAACTAAAACATCGATTCACATGAAAACAAAAGTACTCTTATCTCTTACAACATTGTTGCTATTGTCATGGACATTGGTAGCACAAACTTATCCGGAAATTAGCGACGGAACAGATTATTGGTATAGCATTTATTCTCATCGTTCAAGCAAAGTGATTAAAAATGCTGGTGCTGATGTTAAATCCGAATCTGCTACATTTGTGACTAATCAGGATGACTTAAAATGGAAATTTCAGTTAACATCTAAAGGACTTGCTGGAGCACTTGATACTTTTAAAATTGTATCAAAAATAGGAGGTGAGTTTGTTTATGTTGAATATCAAGAAGTTATGCCTGGTTCGGGTGCTTACATTTGGGACGAAGATAGCAATGAAGGTGCAGGAGGATATATAAAACTCACGCAGGAGGATATTGATGCTGGAGTACAAGGAACTCATAATTTACTTCAACGATTTATTACGGCAGCAACAGGAGGCACTCGTTTCGTGTTTACCACATTTGGTGCTGACGAATCAGGATTTAAATTCCAACTTAGAGATGTTGATCACGAGTCGTATCTTAATATGACAAATCCAGGTGACGGATCCAATTATACCATCTATAGCACGAATAACGATGGAGGTAATCCATTTAGCATTATCAAAAATGACTTACAGGAAATCGAAGATGGACTAGATGCTCTATATGCGAGTTCTTTCTCTGATGCTCCCACCCTCAGTACGACAACAAATCCAGTTTATTACCAAATAAAAAATTTACGTAAGGACAGAGTGTTTACATTGATGGAGGATGGTGTCGTGAAAATAGAACCATCAGTTGTAGAAGCTGGCACCACACGCGATGCACAGTTATTCCACTTCGAAGGTAAGCTTCGAACATTCAAAATTGTTTGTAAAACAGGTGGAGCTCTTGTATATGATGCTGTTGCTGACCGTTTCAAAATTGATGCAGAAGGAAGTGGTGATGATTTTAAAATAGATCGTATGACTTCAGGTTCTTATAAGGATAAATTGGTAATAATTCACAATACAACGAATAAAGGTATAAATGGTATGCATTCTTATGACTTGTGTGCATACAACGGAACGACTGATGACGGTAATGCAATAAGCTTTATTGCTGAGGACTATAATCCGTTTGGTAATGCGCCCCATCTGAGTACAGAAATATCTCCCATTTGGTATCTAATAAAAAATAATCGTTCAGGAAATGTTATTTATTATAATGCAGATGCCGGTCTTATTCATCAAGCGGCGATAACAATTGAAACTGGTGAAGAAAGAGATGCACAACTTTTCCGTTTTGAAGGTGCTTATCTTACAGGCTTTAAAATTATATCAAAAGTAGGAGGTGAACTCATTTATGATGAAGATAGCCAGCGCTTCAAATTAGCAAATGAAGAAGGAAGCAGCTTTAAGTTTATAGAAAAAGACGCAGCTGCCAACACATGGTCTATTCAGTATGATAACGGTGCTAGCGGAATTAATGCCCATAACAACAAATTGGATGAGGTTACTATTTATAGTACGGGAGATGCAGGTAGTATTTGGTTATTCTTGCCTGATGACTACTCTCCTTACGAGAATGCGCCTAAACTCAGTATAGAAGAAACACCTGCTTGGTATCAGATAAAGAACGTAAGAAATGGAAATGTACTTTATTATAATTATGATGAAGATACTAGTGTAGGACTTATTGAACAACATGCAATAATAACAGAGGCAGGAACCGAGCAAGATTTACAACTCTTCCGTTTTGAAGGCACTTATGTTGATGGCTTTAGAATTGTAGCGAAAACAGGCGGTGAGCTAGTATTGTTTAACAACGGAGCCGACCGATTTACTTTAGCCGACGAAGGCGAAGGAAGTTCTTTCAAATTCATAGAAAAAGATGCTACAGCCAATACCTGGGCTATTCAGTACGACAATGGTGCTAATGGCATCAATGCTCATAACACTAAATTGGACGAAGTTACCATTTACAGTACAGGAGATACTGGCAGTATTTGGCAATTTATTGCTCAAGGCGGACCATCAGATAATAAAACAATAAACTCTGACTCAAAAATCCGCTGGGCTGTATCAGGCAATAGCCTTACAGTATGGTCGGAACAAATGAATGGAATTAGTCTTTATAGCATCTCTGGAGCGAAAATTCTTAGCAAAGTAGTATCAGGCAATAGCTTCACTACAGTGCTTCCTACAAAAGGGATGTACGTTTTGTCCGTAGCTTTTGCAAATGGAACGATTGAGAACGTAAAACTTATAGTGAAATAACAGACACTAAATAATTTATTAGTTGTTTTGCTTATAAAAAACATGGCTATCGTCTTAGAAGCGTTACGCCATGTTTTTTTTTAGAATACTTAATTATGAAAATATTCCTTACGGGAATGATTTTTTTGTGAATTTCACATACTATTTTAAACGGAATCGTATTCTTGTGTATCTTATGAGTGTTTAAGGGAAAGATATAAAAAAGATAAAATTAGGTAAACACATGAGATCTATTGAAAATCAAGAACAACTTGATGATTTATTAGAACAGGCGGAGATTAAGACAGGTATTTCTATCGCTGCCGAAGAAATGAAAGAAGAAGTACATGAGTCCCTCAGGGGACAAATTGACAATAAGCCTGCAATAAGGATTATTTTCCGCCGTATGGCAATTGTTGCCGCTTCATCTGTAGCAGTATTTTTTACGATATTGTATATTAATGATTACCCTTTGTATAAAAAGCAAATGCTGGCACGAGTGGAATCCAATATAGATATGGAAAATGTAACAGAAGTGAGCATTGTTTCAGGTAAAATACGAAAAGAAATAGCAAATGGTAACGAAATAACGAATACGAAAAAAGGAGATATCCTCATAGGAGGAGTACAGGCAATCTCGACGGATGATTTGGTTGAAGATAATATAAGTATAGTAATTCCAAAAGGGAAACGAGCATTTGTTCAACTATGCGAAGGAACGAAGATCTGGCTCAACTCAGGATCTAAACTGCTTTATCCTAAAGATTTTGGATGGAGGTCACGTAATATATATATAGATGGAGAAATGTATATTGAAGTAAGCAGGAATGAGAAAAAGCCATTTCATGTGCATACAAATTTAATGACAATTAATGTTTTGGGAACTAAATTTAGCATAAATACTTATAAGAACGAAGCGGTGAACCATGTAGTGTTGACTGAGGGTTCTATCGAAGTAGAAAGAGGAGAAAATACCATCCAATTAACACCAGGACAAGGGTATTTTATAAATGGAGTTACAGAGCAGGTTAAAAAGGCGGATGTTTATTCCTACACTTGCTGGAAAGACGGGAAAATGAAACTCATAGATGAAACTTTTGATGTTTTAATCGAAAAATTATCACGCTATTATGGTGTGAAGGTTGAAATGGATACAGCATTAAATTCTTTACGTTTCGATGGAAATTTAAATTTAGGTAATTCTATAGAAGAGGTAATATCGATACTTTCCCTATCTCATAATTTTCAATTTAAGAAACGAGATGGTGTAATAGAAATTAATGTAAAACAAGTAAAATAATATCGAATTTTTATAACTGAATTTCTAATACTATTAATTTATGAACATGCTAAGAAAACTAAACGTTTTATTGCTATTTTCAATCTTTAGCTGTGGTATTTATGCTGCTGGAGTACCTCGCGGAGTTACGATCAAGCTGTCCAATGCCAATGTTAAGGAGTTTTTCACTAAGGTAGAAGAGCAAACAGGTTACTCTTTCATTTACGAGCGGGGAATTGTTGATGACAAAACGGTATCCATTGACACTAAGGATGAGGTTATTGAGAGCTTGCTTGATCGAACACTACCCAAAGTAGGTTTGGCATATGCCATACAGGGTTTACAGGTTGTGGTTACAGAAAATAAAAAGGCGAATAAATCTTCTGTGGCAAAGGCTTCTGAAGAAAATTATATTTTCAAAGGAATAGTGACCGACAGTAAGGGCGAACCTTTAATTGGTGCAAACCTTATGATCAAAGGAAGCACAGCGGGAGCTATCACTGATTTCGATGGTAAATTTTCTTTGAAAGTAACCCGCGGATTTACCGTTGTAGTACGCTACATAGGCTACATACAAGAAGAAATTCTTATTGAGGGGCAGAATGATGTAAAAATAGTGTTGAACGAAGATGCTACCACATTGAAAGATGTGGTAGTTGTCGGCTATGGAATGCAGAAAAAAGAATCTGTAGTGGGTTCGATACAAAGCGTTCGCCCTTCTGAACTAAAAGTGCCTGCGACTTCGCTTTCACAGAGTTTTGCAGGACGTTTAGCGGGAGTTATTGCAGTACAGCGTACAGGAGAACCAGGTGCCGATGGAGCCAATTTTTGGATACGTGGTGTTGCCACCACCAGCGGTGTTCAAAATCCTCTTGTCATCATTGATGGAGTACAGGCTTCGTCGGGCGACTTAAATAACATAGCACCAGAAATGATTGAAAGTTTTTCGGTGTTAAAAGATGCTACCGCTACCGCACTTTATGGAACATTAGGAGCCAACGGTGTTATTATAGTTGTAACCAAATCAGGTGATACTTCGGGGAAGGTTAAAATTAACGTTCGTGCTGAGCAGACTTTCAATACACCACTGAAAACACCATCTGTGGTGGGCGGTGTGGATTATATGAAACTTTTTAATGAAGCTTATGATTATCGGGGGGGAAGTAAGTTACCATACTCTGATGATAAGATAGCTTATACGCAGTCTGGAGTGGATAAATTAGCCTATCCGGATGTGGATTGGTATAATGAAATTTTCAAAGATTTATCTACTTCTCAGACCCTTAACCTAAACATTCAAGGAGGAGGAGCTAAAGCAGACTACTATCTTGGAGTAAACGCTTCGCACGAATCGGGTATGATAAAAAATCTTAGCCGAGATTACTATTCTTTTGACAATAATATAAGCTTATCAAAATATGTTTTTCAGAACAATGTAAATGTTAATTTGACAAACACGTCTAAAATCAGTTTGCGCCTTAATGTGCAGTTGCGCGATTATACTGGACCCAATAAATCAGCATCCAGCCTATTCTCCGATATAATGCAAAGCAATCCGGTAGAATTTCCTATTGCATGGAATCCTGACGATGCGCGCTTGCAAGATTTGGATTCTAAACCTTATCATGTCATGTGGGGAGGAACTGCGAATGATGGCACCAATCCCAATCCAGTAGCTGATTTAACACAAGGAGTAGACAATAATTTTCAAAGTACCGTAATAGCCACTTTGTCTTTCGATCAGAAATTAGATTTTTTATTGCCTGGTTTGAGTGCTAATGCCTTAGCCTCTTTTAAAAATTGGAGCAGTACATCTATGTATCGAAGTTTTAATTTGAAAAACTTTTATCGATTAGGCGATGCTACTGTACAAGAAGATGAATTAATTTCTTATACACTTGTTCCCGTAAGTACACCAACGACTCCTGAATTTAAAACATCTGGGGGAAGTTCTGGAGATCGTACTATTTACCTGCAAGGACAAATAAATTACAACCGTACTTTTGACCGTGTGCACGAAGTATCGGGGATGCTTCTCTACAACCAGCAGGAATATAATAGCAATAGTGGTGGCACCTTATATGACCTGCTTCCTAAACGTAAACAGGGTTTTGCTGGACGTGCTACTTATGCTTACGACTCGAAGTATTTGTTTGAGGTGAACTTCGGTTATAACGGAAGCGAAAATTTTGCAAAAGGACATCGTTTTGGTTTTTTTCCATCGGTGGCATTCGGATATAATATAAGTCAAGAAAAATTTTGGGAACCGTTACAAAACGTAATTAGTAACTTGAAACTACGTGGTAGTTATGGATTGGTAGGAAATGACCAGTTTTCGGGAGAACGGTTTATGTATTTGGCAGATGTAACTCTACAAGGTAAAGGATATACTACCGGTGTTGATCAGAACACATCTTATTCAGGACCTACTTACAACCGTTACGAAAACAGGAAACTGACTTGGGAAGTTGGTGAGAAAATCAATGCAGGGATTGACCTTCAATTATTCAATTCATTGAACATTATGCTTGATGCTTTCAAGGAACATCGAACAAATATTTTCAGAAGACGAGGGACCATACCTAATTTTTTCGGAACAGGCTCTACTGTTATCTACGGAAACTTAGCCGAGGTAGAAAACTCAGGTTTTGATCTTGCTGTAAATTATGATAAACAATTGAATAGAGAGTGGTTTATATCTGTGCGTGGGACTTTCACATATGCTCACAACACGATTCTTGACCTCGACGAACCAGCTTTTCTTCAGCATCCCAATAAATCAAAAGTAGGTCATTCAATTAATCAAAACGAAATGCTTATTGCTGAGCGGTTGTTTATTGACCAAGCGGAAATCACTAATTCTGCTCGTCAGTCGTGGGGGATTGTAAAGCCTGGAGATATTAAGTATTCAGATATTGCCGATGCAGAAGGCAATTATAACGGAATTATTGATGTTAATGATATGGTGTACATGGGTTATCCCACAGTTCCAGAAATCGTGTACGGTTTCGGGGTAAGTGCTCAATATAAAGGCTTTGATGCTTCCATAT
The DNA here is from genome assembly GCA_036744815.1 of Paludibacteraceae bacterium. Lineage (GTDB taxonomy): Bacteria > Bacteroidota > Bacteroidia > Bacteroidales > Paludibacteraceae > H1. The sequence continues at coordinate 10,956 of DAIOHI010000006.1, read as the reverse complement.
TTTTTCAAGGAACGGACAGGGTTTCATTGATGATGTCGGGTTTTCATCCTTTTGGTACAAGTAACTCGCGCGACATTTACAATGTGCTAGAATGGGTAGCTGCCGATCGGTGGAATCCGGACGATCCCAACCCATATGCCACTTATCCGGCTTTGAGTGTAGAACAGAATCAAAATACAACTCAGGCATCAACTTATTGGTATCGTGATGCCTCTTTTCTCAAACTCAGAAATGCCGAAATAGGTTATACTTATAAAAACCTAAGGGTTTATACTCGAGGTTCCAACCTTCTTACCTTTTCCGAATTTAAATTATGGGATCCAGAGCAAGGTGGTGGAAGTGGATTGAAATATCCTAACCAACGTATTATTAATGTAGGTTTGCAAATGAATTTTTAGAAACACAACCCTCTCCCTTTAAAAAGGACTTTAAAAATAGAAACAGAATGAAAAAGATATTTTATATACTTACCGTATTTGTTTTGTGGGCGATGACATTTAGTTCCTGCGACTATTTAGATATTGTTCCCGATGAAATTCCTACAGAAGAAGATGCATTTAAAGATACTCAGGCTCTGTTGCGTTATCTGTATTCTTGCTATGGATATATTCCAAACCCAAGACATCAAACTGAAAGTTTAGATTTATTCACAGCTGACGAAGTTATTTCCGGTGCTGCACATGAAACCTTTACTCATTTTCCCGAAGGAAATTATTCAGCATCAACTCCGGTCATCTCGTATTGGAACACGTTGTTTACTGGGATACGCCAATGTTATTTGTTATTGGATAATATTGAAATGGTTCCGGGTGTAACGCAAGAAGAAATAAAAAATTATTCAGCGGAAGCTACCTTTCTTATTGCTTATTATCATTTCCTATTACTTCGTAGTTATGGACCGATAATGATTATTGATCGGCTTCCGGATATCAATATGCCGGTTAGCCAATATCCAGGACGTAAACCTTATGATGAGTGTGTGCAATGGATTGCTGATAAGTTTGACGAAGCTATTGCAATCGGCTTAGAACCTTACCAATATAGCGATACGCGCTTTTATGGAAGAGCTACAGCTCTCGCTGCCAAAGCCATTAAATCACGTATCCTTCTATATGCAGCTTCGCCTTTGTTTAATGGGCAGACAGCATTGGATGCTACTTCTGATGCTACACTACTTAATCAAGCCTATGCTGAATTTAAAAATAATGGAAGTAATGAACAACTTATCAGTACTACCTACAGTTCCGAAAAATGGCAAAAGGCAGCTACCGCAGCAAAGGCAGCAATAGAAGATGCTGAATCGGTTGGTTATGCTCTTGCTTATGAAGGTGATGTTCGGGAGGAGATTGATATTATGCCTTATCCCGATAATGCAGTGGAACGACGTTTGAGAATGACTATAATAAACAATCAAAGTCGTGAAATTATATGGGCAGATACACGTTCAGATGATTTAAATTACGGTTTGCAGAACAAAAGTGCACCTACAATTGTAGATCAGCCTAAGAGTGGAGCATGGAATTGTATTGCTCCCACACTTACCATGGTGGAATTATTTTATACATCGAATGGACTTCCAATTGATAAAGATCCTGATTGGAATACTTTAAAGGGTGGGTATGATGGACGTTATGGTTATAGTGCTCAAGAGAATGGGAATGGCACGACTTTAAATTTGAATCAAAATAGAGAACCGCGATTTGAAGCATGGATAGCTTATCACAATAGTTATTACGAATATAATAGCAAAGGTGATTATCGGATTAAAACTTTGTTTCGAGCGAAAGACCAGCAAGGAACAAAAGAACGCAATACTAACTATTCGCCAACGGGTTACTTAAATAAGAAAGGAGTGCATCCATTGAACTCAAAGGGTGCTGAATCTGGAGGTTCCACAAAAAATTATCCTTGGTCGGTAATTCGATTAGCAGAACTTTATCTTAATTATGCCGAAGCTTTGATTGAAGTAGGGGGAACTGAAAATTTATCAACAGCAGCCGATTATATTGATAAAGTTCGCCTTAGAGCAGGTATTCCTACAATAGAAGCTTCGTGGAGTATAGTGGATCCAAGTGCTAAGACAAAAAAGGATGTTATGCGTGAAATAGTTCGTCAAGAACGAAGTGTTGAGCTTTATATGGAGAATCATCGTTTTTGGGATGTGCGTCGATGGATGCTGGGAACTAAATACTTTAATGCTTCGGTTAGAGGGATGAATATATTAGGTGCTACTAATGCAGTTTTTTTCCAAGTAAAAGAAATTAATGCATTGAGATTGTTTGTTGCACCGAAAAACTATCTTATGCCTATGCCGCTAAGCGATTTGAATAAAAATCAGAAATTAGTTCAAAATCCCGGATACTAAAGTAACAAATCAGAAGTTCTATAAATTAGAAAATTATTATGAGAAATATATATTTTTATTTGATAATTGCTTCTCTCTTCATGTTGGGAACATCGTGTGAAGATAAGAAAGAGGAAATAAGTCCAAACGACATTTCCAATATAATAGCAGTACCAGGTACAGGACAAATTACCTTGAAATGGGATTTGCCAGAAGATTCATCCTCCATCTTTTATGTGAAAATCTCGTATTATGATCATAAAAATAAAAAGGATAAGTCTATACTAGCTAGTAATAACGGCGATTCGGCAGTTATTACAGGACTATTGAAGCGCTTTGGTGAATATGAATTTACATTACAAACCTATAGTGAAACATTGACAGCCAATCTCAATAAACATAATATATCGGCAATTTGCAACCCAGTGCCACCATCTTATACGTTTGGCGAAGATATGACGGAAATTCCGTTGACAGAAGCCATGCTTTCAACTAATGCGCAAGAACCAAACGAAGGACCTATTGCTAATTTGATTGATGGTAATGCAGAAACCTTTTTTCACTCGAAATGGAGTGGTGGAGGTATGGATCTGCCACATTGGATAGATATTACATTAGAATCTGCCACGGAGTATGGAGGCATCAGTTTTAAATTTCAAAATCGCCATAATAAAGACAATGATTCTCCCAAAACTATTGAGGTTTATGGAAGTATGAATGGTGCTGATGGTTCTTGGGAGTTGTTGGAAACCGTTACTAATACGCTCTTTGCAAAAGGGGAAGAATTTACCTCATCTCGTATATCATTACTCACTTTTGAGCAAAATCATGGACAGCGTCCAAAGTCTTTCCGTTTTTCGGTAACCGAAACGGCGGATACGGATAAGTACTTTGCGATGGCTGGTTTTTGGTTATACGGTTACGAAACTTATATCGTGAACCCCGAAACCGACCCGCTATGAACAAGGTAGCGCCTTCGGAAAATTAATATAACTTCAAGGCTTCTATTTTCATGTTTTGATGAATGAAGCCTTGGTTTTAACAAATAAAAGATATACTACATGAAGAAATACATTGTTTTCTATCGAATGATATTCCTTTTTTTTCTTTCAATCTTGTTCTTCTCATCCTGTCAGGAGGAAATCCTACCTCCAGATGAAATAGAATATTATTTGGAGGCAGATAAAACCAGCTTGGAATTTGATTTTTACAGTCAAGTAAAAACTGTAGGCATTACTACCAACATTGAAGAGGATAATCTTAAAGTATTCGTATCTGATATTTGGTGTAGTTATGAACTTGATGGCGCAACACTGAAAATTACGGTTGGGGTAAATGAAAGCAGTGCTGATAGGCAAACTGTGATACAGTTGAAAGGTCCGAAAATTACGCGAAATATTTTGGTCAAACAAGGTGGGCGAACAATAAATACAGGAGGATTGTCAGAACCGGTAAAAGTTTCGGTAAAAGGAGCTAGTGTTTCTTCTTTTCAAAATGGTGAAGGCATCGAAAAATCATATGACGGTGATTATGGCACTATTTATCATTCATCTTATTCAGGCAGTCTCCCCATAACAATGACTTATACTTTTGAAAATGTATCAGGTATTGATTATATCGTATATTATCCGAGGGCGAGTGGTAATAATGGTATTTTTAAGAGAATAACAATAAAAGCCGATACTCAAACAGCGTCTAATCTGAATTTAGGTAGTTTCGATATGCCCGGTACGTCGACATCCTATCGTATTAATTTCCCTGTATCATTAGTTGCTCCCACAAAAATAACTATAGATGTAACCGCTTCGGTTGGCGATACGAATAATAAATACGCCAGCTGTGCCGAGATGGAATTTTATCGCAAATCAGACGATGAATTTGATTATACGCAGTTTTTTACTGATGCTTCTTGTTCGGATTTGAAGGAAGGTGTTACTCAAACAGACATAGATAATATCAGTATAGAGTTTTTCCGACAATTGGCTTCGGAAATTTTTAAAGGGCAGTATAACAAAGAGTTCCGCACACAAAAATATGAAGCTTATCAACATCCGAATATTGATGCCGCTGAGTTGAAAACATCTACTTATGGTTTGAGAGATAATCCTACAGGAATTGCAGTTGCTAAAGACGAAGAAATAGTTGTGCTTGTTGATGATACTTACGACCAGTCGCCAAACCTATTCGTACAAAACCCGTTGAGTAATGGTATCGGAGGAACTTCATTCCTGCTTAGCCGAGGAATTAATCGTTTTAAAGCCCCTCACGAAGGCTTGCTGTATGTAGTATATTATACAAACACAGGAAGTGAAGATCCTATAAAAATGAACATTGTTACAGGTAGTGTGAATGGTTATTTTGATAATTCTAAGCATACTGAAAGTGATTGGACAAGACTTATAAATGCTGCGACATTTAGGCATTTCGATTTGAAAGGACAATATGCCACCATGACTTTTGAAACTTCGGCACTCAAGCAATATGCTCCTGATGGAAAAGCACTCATTGACCAGTATGATAAGTTGGTATACGACGAGCAGGAGTTTATGGGACTGATTAAATACAATAAACAGTATAAAAATCGTTCTCATTTTCAAGTGATGTATGGTGATGGTTATATGCATGCTACCTCTTATCATACGGCATATCATGCTAATACTCAGTCAGAGATATTAGATGTAGATAAGCTGATAGGAAAGAATATGACTTACTCCGAAACATCATGGGGACCTGCACACGAATTGGGGCATACTCACCAAACTCGTCCCGGACTCAAATGGATAGGTTTGGCTGAGGTTACCAATAATATTTTTTCTGCTCATATTCAGACTAAATGGACTGGTAAATGTCGCCTGCAAGAAGAAGCTATAGGCAGTGGAAATCGCTATGACAAAGCCTTCTCAGAGATTTTGGATAAAGCTGATGCCAATGGTGATCCACAAGTTTCGTATATCGAACATGAAGATGTGTTTTGTCGTCTCATACCATTTTGGCAGTTAAAATTGTATATGGTAGATGCGCTTGGTAAAACCGATTTTTACAAGGATGTTTATGAATGGGTACGTGTGAATCCAGATTTGTCATCTAATGGAGCTTGTCAATTACAGTTTGTAGAATTTGCTTGTAAAGCGGCAAATCTAGATTTGACTTACTTCTTTACAAAATGGGGATTTCTTAAACCACTTAATATTAGAGTAGCGGATTATAGTGCGACAACTCATATCGTAACACAGACAATGATTGATGAAACGAAAGCTGTAATTGCTAAATATCCGAAGCCTGGGCGAGATTTTACGCGTATTACTGATAACAATAAGAATACTTACAGATGATAATATTCTGAATGAAACAATATCTTAAATCGATTTATTGCTCGTGGTTACTGTTGTTTTTTTTAGTAACAACGGTTGTCGCAAATGTGGATTCAGATGATAAACTATATGTAAATTTAGTAAACGGAACAGCCTTATCCTATGAGATAGACCTTGTTCATAAACTTGTTTTTACAGAGAATGAAGTTACAATACATCGTGTAAGTGGAAATAAGGAATCCTTTTTCTTTGCCGAGTTTCGTCATCTCACTTTTGTGCCCTACATCTCTGGAGGCTCATCAGATAATGAAATAGTCTCGGATAATGGGAGTCTTATAAATGTTTATCCCAATCCGGTAACAGACGAACTGCAAATTATCGGTTACACATTGCAAAATACAGAGACAATCAAAATTTTTGATATTTCGGGGAAAATTGTTATGTTCTCACATGCAAATATTATTAATGTTTCAACATTGGCAAAAGGTGTTTATTTCGTGCAAGTGGCAAATGTAGGAAATGTCAAGTTTATAAAACAATAAGAGCTATGAAAAAATATCTCTTACTTTCTGTATTTCTTCTCGGAATAGGCACTGGTATATCAACACAAAATAGAACGATAAGAGTGCATCGCGGAGCAAATATAGATTACACTACATTAACTTCGGCAATTGATAGTATTACTTTTACGGGTATACAACCTAACAAATCGATGAATATATTTCGGAATGGCAACGTGCATTATAGTATATTAACCTCAATAGTTGATAGTATTACTTTCGTCGAGCGAAAAGACTATATTGAAGAAATTACGGAAATTCCTTTGACCTTAGCTATGCTTTCGACTAATGCACAAGAACCTACAGAAGGGAGTATTGCTAACTTAGTTGATCGAGATTCCGAAACTTTTTTCCATTCTAAGTGGAGTAATGCCATAGCATTACCACATTGGATTGATGTTACTTTTCCCTCTGAAATAAACTATGACTCGATTAGTTTCCGTTTCCAAAATCGACACAATAAGGACAACAATGGTCCAAAAAATATGCAGGTTTTCGGCAGTAGTGATGGGAAAATATTTGAATCATTGGTGGAAATTAATGGAATTACAGCAAATGAGCGTGGAGCAGAATATTTATCAGAAAAAATCTCTTTAAAAAATTTTGAAGTAAAATACGGTGTGAAACCTAAAATTCTTCGTTTCTCCGTCCTTTCCATTCCTATAGAAGAATCATGGTTTTCAATGGCTGAATTTTGGTTGTATGGACATCGAACTACTGTTGTAAATCCCGAAACATATGGAATAGCCGAAGACGTCGAAGTATCAGTGAAAAGTGCTACAGCTTCTTCTTCTCAGAATAGTGAGGGTATCGAAAAATCTTACGATGATGATTATAGCAGTATTTATCATTCCTCTTATTCAGGCAGCCTTCCCATAACATTAACCTATACATTAGAGAACACTTCTTCTTTGAATCACTTTGTTTATTATCCACGTACAGACGGCAATAAAAATGGTATTTTTAAGCAAATAGAAGTAAAAGTTTCAACAAAAGCAGCGACAAGTATTAATATGGGAGTTTTTGATATGCCTGGAGATGCTTCGCCGTATCGCATAAATTTCCCCATAGAGGTAGTTGATCCTGTTAAAGTTTTTATAAAAGTAACAGCTTCAGCAGGTGCTAGCGCAAGCGAAGAAAATAAATATGCTAGTTGTGCCGAAATGAAATTTTTCAGAAAAGATTCCGATGTTTTTCATTATTCGCTCTATTTTACTGACGCTTCTTGTTCCGAATTAAAATCCGATGTCACGATGGAAGAAATTGAAAAAATAGAACAACCTTTTTTCAAACAATTAGCCATTGAAATATTTAATGGGCAGTATAAGAAAGAACTTCGTACACAGGAATACAAAGCATATCGACATCCAGACATTGATGCGACAGAATTGAAAACATCTACTTACGGACTTCACGACAATCCTACTGGAATATTTGCTACTCAAGATGAGGAAATTGTAGTATTGCTAGGGGATACTCATGGACAAAACATCTCAATATTTTTACAAAATCCAGATAAAGAAATCAGCGGGGTAAGTTTCTCGGTGTTTAAAGGTATCAATCGTTTCAAAGCACCATTTTCAGGGCTTCTATATGTTATATATTACACACAAACAGGCGAAGAACCTGCTATTAGAGTGAATATCACTACAGGTGGAATAAATGGCTATTTTGATAGTTCTAAACATACGAAGAATGATTGGATAAAACTGATAAATGCAGCGACATTTAGACATTTCGATTTGATAGGGCAGTATGCCTCCATGACTTTTGAAACATCGGCACTTAAACAATATGTGTCTGACGGAAATGCACTCATAGATCAATATGATAAGTTGGTGTATGATCAGCAGGAGTTTATGGGACTTGTTAAATATAATAAACAGTATAAAAATCGTTCTCATTTTCAGGTAATGTATGGAGACGGCTATATGCATGCAAGCTCTTATCGTACGGCATACCATGCTAATACACAATCAGAGATATTGAATGTGAATAAGTTGATAGGGAAGAACATGACCTACTCTGAGAGCATATGGGGACCTGCACACGAATTGGGGCATACTCACCAAACTCGTCCCGGGCTCAGATGGATTGGCATGGCTGAGGTTACTAATAATATTTTTTCTGCTCATATACAGACTAAATGGACTGGAAAATGTCGCCTTCAGGAAGAAAAAATAGGCAACGGAAATCGCTATGATAAAGCTTTCTCAGAGATTTTGGATAAGACTGATGCCAACGGTAATCCTCAAGTTTCGTATATTGAACATGAGGATGTGTTTTGTCGTCTTATACCGTTTTGGCAGTTAAAATTGTATATCGTAGATGTACTTGCAAAAACAGATTTTTATAAGGATATTTATGAATGGGTACGTATGAATCCCGATTTGTCATCTAATGCAGCCTGTCAATTACAGTTCGTAGAATTTGCGAGTAAAGCGGCAAATCTAGATTTGACTTATTTCTTTACAAAGTGGGGCTTTTTGAAGCCTCTTGACTTGACAATTGACGACTATGGAGTAAGTACGCATACGGTAACGCAGAAAATGATTGATAAAACTAAGGCTGTAATTGAGAAATATCCGAAGCCTAGCCGAGATTTTACACGTATTACAGACAATAATAAATTAACTTATAAATAATAAATTAGAAAAATGTTTAAAAAAATCCGAATACTATTCTTACTGTCAGTTTTGTTTCCAGTAGTTTCGGCTGCAGAATTGCCTTATTGGAAAAATATCGATATAATTGAAGTTAATAAGGAGGCGCCACGTACTACTTTTATGAGTTATGTTGATCTCCTTTCGGCTCAAAAATCGATACAATCTCCGTCCTTTGATTATACCCAAAGTCCGTTTCATTATTCGCTGAACGGTAGTTGGAAATTCTATTTTGTTGATGCTTATTCTAAATTACCCGAAAATATTACAGATCCTAAATATGATATTTCTGACTGGCATGATATAACTGTACCGGGAAACTGGGAGTTGCAGGGTTTTGGTGAAGCATATTATGTCAATCAGCCTTATGAATTTGCCCCAGCGAATCCTATACCGCCACTCTTACCAGAAGAAAATCCGGTAGGAGTCTATCGTCGTGATATTGAAATTCCTACTGACTGGTTGGAGCGTGATGTTTATTTGCATTTAGCAGGTGCGAAATCAGGTGTGTACGTGTATCTCAATGGTGAAGAAGTGGGTTACAGCGAAAACTCAAAAGATCCGGCTGAATTTTTACTTAATCCTTATTTGAAAGTGGGAAAAAATATCTTGACACTTAAAATTTTCCGTTGGAGTACCGGTTCTTGGCTCGAATGTCAAGATTTTCTACGAGTAAGCGGAATAGAAAGAGATATGTTTATATGGTCTCAACCTAAAACATCTATTCGGGATTTTCGTATTGTATCTAATTTGGACGACACGTTTACTGATGGTATTTTCAAACTAGGTGTTGATGTGAAAAATACAAACAATGTAGATGAAAATCTGCTTATAAAATATGAGTTGCGAGACGAAAATAGTATAGCTATAAGTTCGGGAATAGAAAAAATAACGGTAAAAGCAAAGAACGAGACAACGGTCAACTTTGATTATATTATCAAAAATGTTCAAAAATGGACGGCAGAAACTCCCAGTTTGTATCATTTGTTTATGACAGTAGAAAAAAATGGGAAAGTAAAAGAAGTTGTTCCATTTCGCATCGGTTTCCGACGCATTGAAATAAAACGTTCTAATTTTACATTGCCGGAAAGCAATACAAAACTAAATCTATTATATATTAACAATCAACCAATTAAATTAAAAGGTACCAATATACACGAAACAACGGAAAATGGGCATTATATTACGCCGGAACAGATGCGACGTAATTTTGAATTAATGAAATTGAATAACATTAATTCTGTGCGATTGAGTCATTATCCTCAAGACCGTAAGTTTTACGAAATGTGCGATGTATATGGTATTTATGTTTACGATGAAGCTAATATCGAGTCACATGGGATGTATTATACAACTTATTTTGACATGCGTGAAGGCGCTGTCGGACACGAAAACGGCGTTCGCGGAACGCTTGGAAACAATCCCGACTTCTTAAAAAGTCATTTGTCGCGTATTCGCGCAATGTTTGAACGCAATAAGAATTATCCATCTGTAACTATATGGTCTATGGGTAATGAAGCGGGTAACGGTTACAACTTTGCAGTGGGCTACGGATGGCTAAAAGAAGCTGATCGTTTTTTAGGCAATCGTCCCGTTTGTTATGAGCGTGCATTGTGGGAGTGGAATACTGACATGTATGTGCCTCAATATCCTAGTGCTGATCGTCTTGAATATCTGGGAAAATACGGAGGTAATCGTAACATGCCGATTGTTCCATCTGAATATTCTCATGCTATGGGTAATTCAAGTGGAAACTTGTGGGAACAGTGGAATGCCATTTATAAATATCCAAATTTGCAAGGAGGATATATCTGGGAATGGATTGACCATGCTGTAAAATATACTAAAAATGGACATGAAATTTGGGCTTATGGGGGAGATTTTGGTAAAAATCAACCTTCTGATGGAAATTTCGTTGCGGACGGAATTGTAAATCCCGATCAGAACCCGCATCCGGCAATGGCAGAAGTTAAATATGTGCATCAAGATGTTGCTTTTGATGCAGTTGATTTGCAACGTGGTGAAATCCGTATTAAAAATAGGTTTTATTTTACTAATTTGTCCAAATATGATATTAA
>DAIOHI010000005.1:0-21171 GCA_036744815.1 Paludibacteraceae bacterium | reverse complement strand
ATTTGTGTCCATGTTCCAGTCGTGAAAGTAGGAGCAACATCATTGCTTCCGTAAATGGAAATTTTCCAAGGTCTCAAATAAGCATATTGATTGGTTCTGAAAATAAATCTGAAATAATCAAATAGCTTAGCACTTCCCATATCAATATAAAAGCCAAGATCAGTAAGCTCATCTGGACCAGCTACACCTTCGTAGGATTTCCCTGGTTTAACCATAGATAAAAATGTCCCGGTATTACCGTCAAGCAAGTATTTTGCTTCTGCAGGAAGTTTCTTACCGGTATTTTCTCCACCTAGTGCATTACCTATCGCGGCATCTACCGGAGTACCAATGCCTTCGGGAGATTTCGCCTTCCATCCTGTACGGTCGAAGTCTAAATAGACAACGTCCTGCGCAAACACTGCTGATGCAAATACAAGCATCAGCGATAGAAATAGTAAATTGATTTTTCTCATGTCGAATAAAATTTAAATTTGTTAATCATTATTCCTGTTTATTACATAAGTCACAAAAGCTTATTTTTTCTTTTGTTATTTGATAGAAGTCTTTTGTGACTTATGTATATTGTTTTATATATATAAACACTATTTATATCCCAAGCCAAATTCTCCAATCTGCATGGTCATTCCAGATGTAGAACCACCTTCGGAGGCATCAACAAGGTCACTCCATTTAGTCAACGTTACTCTCACATAACGATACTCTGACTCTGGTATAACAATTTCTTGTTTACTTGTTTTTGAGTAATCAAGCGCTATATTCGTTTGAATATCCGTAAAAGTTTCACCATCATCACTACCGGCAAAATCAATAGCCCACACGCGTAAATAGTTGTTGGCATTGCCTGATCGGTTGTTCCAGCGTATGTAATTAAATTTCTGTGCTGACTTCATATCAACCGTAAAATACGGAACGTGATCGGAAGGAGTAGATACATTATTGTACGTTTTCCCTGGTTTAACTACGACGTAATAAGTAGTTGCGTCGTCGTCCAACATATATTCCGGTGGACCGTTCACCGCGCCATCCATTGCATATGGAACCGAAGTAGTTACATCCCAGAACAAACGAAGCAAGTCTGTCAATCCTTCTTTCACATTAATCGTAAATTCTGCTGAGATACCATTCTTACTTGTGGCTTTTATTTTAGCTGTTCCAACAGCTATGGCTTTAATAACTCCTTCATCGCTTAAGGATAGCACACCTGTTCCTTCAAGTAATTCAAAACTTAATTTCCTGTTTTTCTCATTAACGGTTACCGGACTTACCGATGTACACAGATTCAAGTCTATCGTAGTTCCAATACCTATTCCAACGCCATCCAATCCTGGAGTTACATTGACAGCAGTAATAAGAATTTCGTTAACGACCTGTACTCTGAATGATGTTGTAACTTCTGGATTATCGTCCGATACGACATGAATAGTTGCTCGGTTTCTACCACTATTTTTTACTCCTGTGATAATTCCTTCGTCGGTAATAGTCGCGTATTGTTCCGAAGCTGCATCCAAGGAGAAATGCAATTTCTTATTATCTGCATTTAAAGGAAGTACGATCAACATATTGGATAAATCATAAGATTCGTCCACCTCAATGATAGATGCAATATTAGCTCCTGTTTGAATTTCCTCTACTGCCTGATACTCTTTATAAACCTCGACAATAACAGAAATTTTCAGCGTCTTATTCGCCCGAAATATAATATCTAAACGAGTTGCCCCTCTAGATATAGGCGTAACAGAACCGTCACTTCCTATCGAAACAATTTCTTCGTTTTCCAATTCGTAGATAAATGACTCCGGTGCAAAGATCAATGTCGGATCGGATAATTCTTCTATCATAATCTGATCAACATTATCTTGCTCCACACGCAGAGTATCCAAAACATCTCCACCGCCTGCTTGTAATGGATTTTTCAGCACAAGCTGCATATTATCATAGAACGAGTCATTGATTGTATAGAATTCATCCTTACAAGCACTCACAACAAGTACTACTACTCCAAGTAGAAGTACTCCGCATAATTTATATAAGTTCTTTTTCATCGTTTTTTTATAATTACGAGTTACAAGTTTTTCATTATACTTACCATCCCGGATTTTGAATCAGAGTTCCATGTGAAGCCTCTACTTCCTTCAGCGGAATAGGGAAATGATACTGCCGACTACCAAAATAATGTTGATCAATACGTTGAATAGACCATGAATAAATATCACTTGCTTCATCTTTTTCCCAGACAGCAGCATGCGACCATTGATTGTTCAATTTATCGAATAGCTTACGACGCTTTAAGTCCCAATAACGTTTTCCGCCTTCTAACACAAACTCAATCCGTCGTTCATTAAGAATGAAAGCAAGCATATCCTCTTTTCCCATATTTTCAGGGATCCCATAACGACCATTGTCACCAGCCTCAATACCAGCTCTATGACGAATTGTTTTCAGATGTTCTTCTATTTCGTTACGATAACGATTGATATCTAATTCGGTCATTACTTCGGCATCCATCAATAAAAGCTCCGCATAGCGAATAAAAGCTTCTCCCTGACCAGAACTTGCAGAGCCTGATGATGAACCCAACACATCGGTCTTACAGAGTTTAATAAAATAATACCCTGTAGATGTGGAACCGGTAAAGATTCCATCTTGTGAGGCTCCACGATAGGTATAAACCGGAAGTGCCTCTCCTCCGGAAGTTTTCACCCATTTTGCTTCATTATATAAAAATGCTGTATAGAAGCGAGGATCACGATTCGCATAAGGATCTTTAGGATTATAAAGATTATTATTTTCATTATATACTCCCGGAGAAGTCATGTATTCTCCATTTATTTTAGCTCTAATTTCTATACCGTCTTTAGTTGGAAAAGCTTCTGTTAAATCGTGATAAGGAAGTACTTTTGCACTACCGCTTCTCGAAGCAGGAAGAAGTTGCCCTTGAGGCCATGTATGTCCGGCATAAGTTATCCAATACCACACTCGTTCTTTATTTACCCGAGTTGTAGTAGCTTTGTAATTGCCACTTATTAGTTTATAAACGGTATTTCCGTCTTCATCTTCAGAGGCAATACTATCACTTTCCAGCAATCCATACTGTCCATTTTGTCCAGCATTGTATTGAAAAAAATCGTCCAAAGCATCTTTTACTGTTTGCCAACGGCTCAACTGATAATCATCGTAACCAACTAATAATCTGTTGGCACCCGAACCAGTATTTCCTCCATTATAAAGCGGACTTGCCGCATAAAAATGCAAATAAGCCAATACTGACAAGGCAGAACCCTTTGTAGGGCGTCCATAATCATTCCCATTTTGTTGATGTGGGAGTTGCGAAGTAGCATATTCAAGTTCAGTTGCAATAAAACTGACGGTTTCTTCAAAGGTCGAACGTGGAATTCCATGATTTTCAAAAGGATCTAACATTTTATTTCCAACCAAAGGCACTCCTCCGAAATTACGCAAGAGATGAAAATAATAAAACGCACGCATAAATCGGGTTTCTGCAAGCAGTATATCCTTTTTTGTTCTGGAGAGTGGTGAGAATTCACAGTTTTCCAAAAACTGATTGCATACACGAATATTCTGATACATGGCAACCCAGCTATTCTGAAATTTTCCAAAATTCGCATTGATACCGTCCTGCGTAAAATCATTTTTTGTAAAAGCCGGACCAAACTCTTCTTTGTTCGTACTATTTGACTCTCGCATATTATCCGTAGCGGAATCATAATCTCTGAATGACTGAAGATAATAACCTTCTCCCCCTTTACGCGGTCCCATGATTACATCCGGAATCTTCCAATAAATAGAGGCATGAAACTGTATGGTTTTTAAGCTGTCGGAAAAAATAGACTCCAATGTTTCGGTTTCAGCCTTAGAGCCCAAAAAATCTTCTCCCGTATCAGAGCATCCTCCTGCAAAAAACACGGCAAGTAGCACGGGCAAAATGAATTTTTTATATGTTTTCATATGTTCAAATTTTATTTTTGTGGTTGTTTCGATGAAAGAATCTAATCTGCTTTTGGCAAAAAGTACCAATTAAACTCTTTCATATTCTGCTATTTTTAAAAAGATATTTGACAACCTAAATTATAAACTCTTTGTTGTGGATAGGTCGTTAAACCCGTCTTAGAACTTTCTGGGTCTATTTGATATTCTTTCAGATTTGACCATGTAACCAAGTTCTGAGCTGTAAAATAGAATCTTACACCACCAACTCCTACACTTTTCATCCAATTTTCGGGCATATTATAACCTACTTCAAGATTTTTCCAACGTAAATAATTCGCAGATCGCAGCCAGTATGTGGATTGCGCAGTATTATTTCCATTTCCTGCCATGAGTCTTGGATAAGTTGCATTTTTATTCATGTCAATCAGGGTTTGAGCATTGGTTACGTAATTTCCGTCTCCATCGTAATAGGTCCAACGCCCTTGATGAATCGGCATTGGTTTTCCCTCACTTCCGACAATAGTGTTTGATCCGTTTGCTAACTGAAGCATACTTTGTATACTTACCGACGCACCTGTTGCCCCTTGGAACATAAGAGAAACATCGACATTTTTATATGTTACTCCAAAAGAAAAACCATAATTAAAGTCGGGCATGTTATTTCCAATCCCTACACGGTCATATTCATTTATTATCCCATCGGGGGCTCCGTTCGGACCACTAATATCCTTATATTTCAGATCTCCAGGAGCAACATTACGTTCCATTCCATCGTAAGCACTATTTGCAATATCGTCCCACGATTCGTAGAATCCGTCAGATACATAGCCAAATATCGTACCAATAGGACGTCCTGTTTGCATACTCAATTTGTATTCACTAGGTGCTTCGTCCATATAAATAATTTTATTCTTGGCATAACTGAAAGTACCTCTTACAAAATAACTCAAGTCATTATTTAAATTGTCACGCCACGAAACTTCACCATCCCATCCTTTATTTTCTGTACGTCCGATATTGGATGGAGGTAGAACTTTTTGAAATGTACCTTTAGCAAACACATCCAAAAATCCAGCATAGTACACAACTCCTGCACGTGTAGCCAAGATATCGCTCCGTTGATTATTAAAATAATCAGCTACAATTGATAATCGGTCTTTAAACATACGGAGATCTATTCCGACATTAAATTTTCGGTCTTTTTCCCATGTCATATCTTTATTGGGATACTGCAATAAACCCAAGGCATCTACTTTCGTCGGAGTTTCTCCAAAATAGTAATCCATCACGATACCATAGCTTTCTTCGTATGCATAATTATTTCCCGAAATTTGATCCGATCCGCTTACTCCATAAGATCCCCTTAGCTTTAATGTTCCTATTTGGAATTGATCCATTATTGACTGTAAATAAGGCTCTTGCGCCACATTCCATCCCAGTGTTATTGCAGGAAAGAGTTGATATCGATTGCCCTTAGCAAACTCATCCGATCCATTGTAAGCCGCACTTAATTCTAATATATAACGGTAATCGTAATCGTAGCCTATACGCCCCGAATAACTAATTGAGTTGCGTTGATTACCTGCTCCGGTCTTAGTTGTATACCAATTACCTAGGAGCAAACCATTTACATTATGAATTCCAAACTTTCGACTGTAAGATAAATCGAAACGAGTATTGACCTGAACCTTGGGCTCTGTATTGCTATTACCTGTTGATGAAGAGAGCAAAGGAAGAATATATTGGTTTGTTACAACAGGCGCATAAGAATCAGACTCCGGATCATAGTAATAATCCAACACTTCGCTTCGTTTCAGCGAGCGGTTGAATCCCCATGTATTTGTCAGAGCCATTACTCCTTTTGCTCTTAAACCCGGAGTTATCGCTTTCAGATCATAATCAAGCGTGATATTTCCATTTAAATTATTTCTATATTTACGCTCATAACCTCCATAAGTTAGTGCAGCAAGAGGATTGATGGTCGTTCCTGTATAGCCTCCAAAAGAACCGTCTGGATTATAATCCGGATAATGATATGGAGCAACACCGGCACCAAGCAAGCGTTTAAAGAAACTATCAGCACCATTCCTTTTCGGTGTATTTGGTTCGTTGATTTCGGTCAAAATGGCATTTGCATTCAATTTAATCGTGAAATCGTTCGTTATTTTTACATCGAAATTTGCTCGGACATTACGTCGCTTTTGATAATAATCATTATTAAAATCTTCCTTTTTTTCCTGCTCTTTAAACAAACCTCCTTGATTTAGGTAGGCGAAAGAAACAAAATACTTTAATGATTCCGTACCTCCTTGAACATCCGCTGTATATTGTTGTTGAAGTGAATAATCTTTATATAGCAGATTATACCAATCTACATCTGGATATAAATAAGGGTTACTCCCTGTACGATAGCCTTCCAAGGCTTCATCACTAAAGTAATGCTCCGAAGCCAAAGCTGTCGTGTTATTTTCGTTCAGATGTAATTCTTTTAACAAAGACAAACTTTCGTATGAACTCAAAAATTCATTTTTGTAAGTAGGTTGTTGGAATCCTACATCCGAACGGAAAGTAACTCTTGGTTTTCCAACTTTTCCTCGACGAGTAGTAACAAGAAGAACTCCATTAGCTCCTTTAATTCCAAAGATGGAAGTACTCCCAGCATCTTTCAATAAAGTGATATCTTCTATATCGTTTGCCGAAAGACGAGATAATGTACTAGCATCCGATTCCACATCATCAATCAAGACTAAAGGAGAAGTATCAACCAAACTTCCATCTGATTTTGTAGCAAAAGTACCCATACCGCGAATAAAAACTTGAGCAGCATCACTTCCCGGTTGTCCACTACCTTGCAGTTGAAAAAGTCCAGGCAAACGCCCTGCTAAAGAATTTTGAATAGACGTGGTTGGTAATCCACGTATTTGATCGGCGTTGATTTGACTAACTGCAGCAGCATTGGTAATTCGAGCCTTACTTCCAAATCCGACTCTTACTACTTCAACTTCTTTCAACATTGTAGCATCGCCTTCCAAAATGATTTTCATATTGGCTGAAACACTCAACGTTGCGTTTTTATATCCGATATAGCTTACTGTAACTTTTGAATCTTTCGATTTAACTGTGAGTTCAAAGTTTCCATCTACATTGGTAATTGTTCCATTAGTGCTTCCACTCTCCATAATGGTAGCACCGATTAGTGCTTCACCTGTATCATCGGTAACAACTCCCTTTACTTTGAATTGAGCCAATAGACAAAATGGCAGCAATAAAAATAATAATATGCTAATTATATGCTTCATGTTTTTGAATTTTATATCGTTCTATTAATAACCCCAACCATCAGTTTGTTTCAGTTGACTGTTTCCATACAATTCACTGCGAGGTATCGGATACCAATACATTTTAGATTCGAATTTGGATGAAGTAACATTTACATATTCATAAGTAAAAGTTCCGTCCGATTTTATGATATTTACACCGCGTACAGGTTGTGTCATCACAGCGTCGCCATCTCCTGCGGCACAAATTTTCCAACGCCGAATATCCCAAAAACGCTGATCTTCAAATGCCATTTCAATTCGACGCTCGTTGCGTATAATCCGACGCATCAATTCTTGATCATAACTTACCGGCAAACCATAGCGATCATCACTACCGGCACTCACACCTGCTCTCTTTCTTAATTCAATCAAATATTTTGTAATTTCCGTGTCGTTTGTCGGATCAGATTCATTGACAGCTTCCGCATAATTCAACAGTATTTCGGCATATCGGAATATTTGATAAGGATGATAGGCACTAACAAATGATTCGGTATTATCATTATTACCCAAAAACTTTTTCAGATAATAACCGGTACGAGTATATACAGCTCCGGATATTTCACCATTATGCCTACCGCCTACAAATGTTTCAACCTTTTGTTTCAACCAGTTAGACTCATTAAGAAATACTGTACGCGCCAATCTGGGATCACGATTCACATAAGGATTTTGAGGATCGTAAACTGCAAGATCATAACCTTGAGCTGGATCGTAATTTTTGTAAATAGATTTACCATCCAAGGTTAGAAAAGCGTCCACTAAATTTTGACTAGGACTAGTCATTCCTCTGGTGGTAACAATGGTTGCAGTTCCTGTCCCATAAGTAAAACCAACAGGACTGTTGCTCTGTTCTATCGAGCTATTTGTACCCATTTGCTTTACCATGATCATTTCCGAATTTGGAAACATCGAAATATTACTCATTGCAAACAATTGAGTCATATCCGAACCCTTAAACAATGCATATACATTTTCATCTATCAGTTTTTTAGCGGCAACAGCAGCTTCACGCCATTTGTTAATATCATTATCAGGATTGTATAAAGGACTTGCCTGATAGAGTTTTAAGCGAGATAGCAATGCCAAGGCTACACCTTTATTAACATGTCCTACTTCTGTAGGGTAAACAGCACCCGATGATATAGCTCTATGCAAATCGTTGTAACAAGAGCCTTCTACATCCGGACTTATTTCATCAATAATATATTTAGCTACTTCGTCAACTGTACTTCTCGGTATATTGCAATCATCATCTGCATTCAACACAAGGTCACCCACCATGGGAACAGCGCCCCAACGCTTCATTAATTCAAAATAATAATAAGCCCTTAATAGGCGCGCTTCTGCTTTCCAGCGTTTCTTCATTGTTGCCGGAACTTGCGTAGATGCTGGAAACAGAGATTCTTTTTCTAAGAATAAATTGACCCGACGGATACCTCGATAATTCCGTGACCAAGCGTCACCATCCAAATATGCTATATTGCCCGGTGTCAACAGACCATTTCGGTAATTATTTAAATCACTGCTTCCTGCTACCGTCTGAGTGGGAAGTCCATCATCGGTTGCTGCATCTAAATATGAACTTGAAAAGCGAGTATGCAACAAAGGCAAATCAAGATAACTAGCATAAAAGAGTTGTTTGATTGCACTATTCTCTGTAGAGTCACCCGGATTCATCACTCGATCTTCCGTATTCCAATTCAAAGGCTCCAATTCATATTGCTTGCAAGCCGAAAACGAGCATATCAAATATACGAAACAGAAGAAAATCAATATTTTATATGTATTTTTCATTTATAGTCAAATTTTTAAAATTGAACATTCAATCCAAAATTGTATGCCTTGATATTAGGAACCACTCCGACACCACTACTTGTATAATTCAACAATTCGGGATCGCGATCTTTTAGAGGCGTTATCGTGAGCAGATTATAGCCATTCAAAAAGAATTTCACACCCGATAGTTGAATTGGAGTAATCCATTTTTTTGGTAAAGAATAAGATAACTCTATATTTTTTAATCTCAGATAGTCAATATTTTTTAGCCAAAAAGTAGATGTACGTTCGTTATATGAATTTCCACTTGCCGATACACGAGGATAATTTGCATTTGGATTGGGATTTTCCTCACTCCATGAATCTAAATGCTCTTTCAATGCCTGCCCATAAGAAGCATAAGAGTTGAGAGAGAATGGTAAATCACGAATAATTGTTTGGACATTTCCTAATCCAGTCCATTGCATGGATAAAGCCAAACCTTTCCACTCTGCGCTCAGATAAAATCCATATTCGATACGCGGTGCTTTAGAGCCTATATATCCCACATCCAAGTCATCAATATTACCATCGCCATTACGGTCTAAGTATTTTATATCACCAGGGCTTGGGATATAACCATCTATTGTTATTCCGTTTCCGGCAGGTCCTCCTTCGCTCATATACTTATCTATTTCCTCTTGATTTTGAAATATTCCTAAAGCAGTGTAGCCGAAAGTTTGTCCATAAGGTTGACCTACTCGTTGCATATAGGTCTCCGGATAAATCGACTCTCCATTATTCAACAATGTTCTTTTATAAAAAGTGGCTTGAGCATTAGCCTCTAACTTGAAATCACCAAACTGTTTGGCATAATTTACATCTAATTCCAAACCTGTTTGACGAAAAATTCCAATATTTTCAACAGCAGCTCCTCCATGCAAACTATTGAAAGTTTTGGATTGAGATACAGCTAAAATATCATAATGATAATTATTGAATAATTCTATCGTAGCACTCAAGGAACGATTCAAGAACATAGCATCAACTGCCAAGGTAAAACGACGACTTTTTTCACATTCCGGATCATATATGACTGTAGATTCTGTCATCGTTGGCATAGAGACATTATCTCCTCCAATATACACCGTACCACCACCACCGTAAGTTTTGATGTAAGGATAATAGTATTGAGTTATACTTCCCGACATCGTTGCCGCTCTAAAAAAAGAACCCGTACCATCGTTTCCTGTTAAACCATAAGTCGTTCGTAGTTTCAGAGCATCAATTCCGCTAATATCAAAAAAATCTTCGCGGTCGATATTCCAACCTAATCCAATTGTTGGGTATTGCCCCCATCGATTAGTTGGACTCAACCAATTGAAATGCATTGCAGAAACACTGACTTCGGCCATATATCGCTTATTGAAATTGTATTCCGAATGAAGATTGAAACCATATTTCAACATCGGCAAATAGTTAGACATCAATGTAAATTCGTTTGACCAATATGTTGCTTTTGTATTCCAAGAGTGTTCTCCTGCTGTATAATCATATCCTACAGAGGCATCCATATACTGTAAACGATATTGACGATCATAAGAAGTAGTACTTTCCGACGCTGCGGCGGGTGTCAATTTAGTATATCCTTGATCGGGAATAACATTTCCTTCAGCATCCAAAACTGGCGTGTAAGCCCAAACTTCATATCCTTTTTCCCGTTTCATCGTTTCTCTATAAGATGAATTATAAGAATATAAACCTTTTACATAAAGCCCTTTCAGCATTCCTGTAAAACGGTGCTCTAGCGCAAAATCGATATTAAAGTCTGTTTTAGGATACTGAGTATAGCCTGTATTCACACTTTCTGCATACAAATTTTTTGTATATTTTGCATTACCACCATAAGTTCCATTGGGATTAGTAATTGAATAGGCATTATTAGGAGTTGTATGTAGGTTTCGATAAATTGTTCCCATCATAGTTACCCCCGGCGTGTGTTCTTTAAACATCTGCCCAAACACATTCACTTGCAGCAAGGTAGTCGGTGTTAAATTTACATCCGCATTGGCACGCAGAGAATATTTTTTAAAACTTTCGCTTGTGTTATACGAATTAAGTTCGTCATTTTGTTTCAGAAAACCTTGTTGATTATAGGCATTAATATCAATAAAATATCTTGTCAGATTTGTTCCTCCTGACATGTTTAGATTATATTGCTGAATAGGTGCGTTATTGCGCATCATCACATCGTACCAATCTACATTAGGGTGAGTATAAGGACTCGAACCATCACGATATTTAGTTAAATCATCAGAGGAATAGAGAGGTGACCCTCCGTCATTTACCAATGCTTGATTCAACAACAGTCCATATTCATAGGCATCCAAAAACTCAGGACGGTATATTTGCTGTGAAAATGCAAGTTGAGCTGAAAAGTCAATTTTTAGTTTTGATTTATCCCCACGTTTAGTTTTTATAAACAAGACTCCATCACCACTCGACATTCCCCAAGCTGATAGTCCCAATGCATCTTTTATTAAAGATACAGATTCAATTTGGCTGGCTGGGATATTGGCATCAGCCCTCGGAATACCATCTACGACAATTAAAAGTCCACGTTGTCTCATATTCAACGAAGCTTGTTGTGTAGGATAACCTTGTGATAAATTCACATATAAGCCAGGAAGCGTTCCATCAAGAAACTGCTCCATTTGAAACGTAGGACGATGCAATAACCTATCTCCTGACACCGTAGAAACTGATTGTACAACAACTGTTGGATCTTGTTCGTTAAGTAACAAATTCGGAGTTTCTGATTTTAATTGAAATTTTTCTTTTTCAGGATTCTCTCCTTGTACCATTAGTGGTATTAACACGACAAAACCAAACAAGAATGTTAACATTCTATGTTTTCTTCGTTTTTTTGTCACTGAAATTTTCATAAGCATTAAATATTAAAAAGAATTAAAATTAGCTTGTTTGGATAGTATACATTTATCAAAAATGCATGTGAATAAAAAAGATTCTTAAAAAAGACAGTCATAATTTATAGCTATTTTATCTTAGAATCAATTACAAAAAGAATAGACCTTATAAATTAAAGTCGGCGAGAAGCGCTTGGTATGCATAAAAGATGAATATTATCATAACAATATTTTACATTATTTTTTTTATTTAATGTAAAATGAGCTTGTAATAATTTGTTGAAAAAAAGATGGACTACAACAAAAAACAAGAGCAAAACTACAATAACAATATCATGTTTTTTCATCTGTATTAATTAACATTATAGTACTCGTAAGCACTCAGAGACGACAGTTAGGGTTTTCAGTATTTATAACAAAGGTATTAATCAATTTGAGTTGTATCAGTTTTTTTCATTTGCTAATTTTACCTATTCTTTTGCCCTAATCGCCAACTCAATAACAAACAGCAAGTTATATGTTAAAATCGGATTCTCATTCGGATATTTAAGATTAAAAAACCTCATTTTTAGTTTTTTAAATAAAGTCTTAACTCGTAATAGTATCTATATTTCTTATCTTTCATGGAGACAACTAAGCTTACAATACTATGAAAGACAGAATAATATCATATTATTTTTATACCGACAAGACAAATGACTGATGAGCTTAAATAGCTACTTCAATTTTTCAATTTTGTCAGAGCGAAAAATACAATTACAACAAAACAAATCAAAGGTATTACAAAGCCTATTGCCATAGAACTCAAATCGGCAATATATCCCATCAACATAGGAACGACAGCACCTCCTGCAACAGACATTACAATTATAGAAGAACCTTTCTCGATATTGTTTCCCAATCCACTAATACCTAATGCAAATATCGTAGGATACATTATCGACATAAAAAAATACGAAACAAATAGGCATACGACAGAAATCATTCCCAAGCCCAAAATCACAACAACCATTAATAATGTATTTACACAAGCGTAAATAGCTAATAATTTTTGGGGATCGTAAAACTTCATCATATAACTCCCCAATATACGCCCAGTCATGAACATCCCCATTCCTCCAAAGGCAAGAATTTGAGATGCTTGTAAATGAGTAATATCCGAACGGACTTCAATCACGTAGTTAATAAAAAAGCTACCTATTCCTGTCTGCCCTGCTACATAAAAGAACTGAGCAATAACAGCAAAAACAAATAAGGGATGTTTCAGCAAATCGCGATATTTACTTTTTTTATTAGGATTAGCTGCATCTCCTCCCTGTTCTTCTTTTGCCTCGATTTGTGGAAGTGGAGTGCGAATAAACAATATAGCAATAAGAAACACAACAATACCTATTCCAATATAAGGCTTAGCCAAAGCATCAAAAGGATCGCTACCTTCCGAAAAAATAAATAATCCACCGATAAGTGGACCCAGAATCCAACCCAATCCATTAAATGACTGTGCTAAATTAATACGTCTTGCCGAAGATTCTGACGGACCTAATACTGTAGTGTAAGGATTCGCTGCAGTTTCCAAACAGGTTAATCCGCAGGCAATTACGAACAAAGCAAACAAAAAAGGCTGAAATGTTTTTATCTGAGTAGCAGGATAAAACAAAAAAGATCCGAGAGCAAAAAGAATTAGACCAAATATAATTCCTTTTTTATAACCAAACTTTTTAATGATTAATCCCGCCGGAATTCCCATTACAAAATATCCGCCATAAAGTGCAAATTGAACTAAAGCGGAACGTGCTTTAGATATTTGAAGAATTTCTTGAAAGTGGGCATTCAACACATCGAGCAAAGCATGTGCGAATCCCCACATAAAAAAAAGACTTGTTACCAAAATAAACGGAAAGAGATAATTTTGTCCATCTTTCCCTCTGAATAATGATTGTGTTTCGTGTTTTTTCATTCGGTTATACAATTTTAAATCTTGTTTTCAAGTAAAATATTTTTTTGTTTTTTCAATTATCGTAGCCCATTGCTCGGTCTGCATTGGATGATAGCTTTTAAAGTTGAAACTATTTTTTATAATTTCATGTGCATCATTCCAACTTGCCACAACGCCATCCGATATGGCTTGCTGCATGATATTCCCAATCGCAGTAGCTTCGGTCAAACCCGTTACAACGGTTACATTCAATGCATTTGCAATAAATTGATTCAGTTCTTCGTTTAGGCTTCCTCCACCGACCACCTGCAATCGATTAAATTTTCGCCCTGAACATTCTTTCAGTTTTTCGACGACATGATAATATTTTAGTGCCAATGATTCTAAAACACATCGAACAAATTCTCCCTGTGTATGAGGCAGCTCCTGACCACTTTGCAGACAAAAACTCTGAATAGCTTTTGTCATTGATGACGCATTGAAAAACAAATCATTATCACTATTTATAATGGAGCGAAATGCTGTTGCTTTGGCACATTCTTCCAAAAGAAAACTATAAGATATTTCTTTCTTCTCTTTTTCCCATTCGGCAATCAAACATTGCAACAACCAAAGTCCTGTTATATTTCGCATAAACAAGATTTTATTGTCGGCTCCACCTTCATTTGTAAAGTCATTTAACAAAGCTTTTTCGGTCAATATCGGTTGTTCTGAAACAATACCCAAAAGCGACCATGTACCCGAACTAAGGAATAAACAATCATTACCTAGATCGGGAATAGCGCCAATGGCACTTGCTGTATCGTGAGAACAAATCGCAAATACGTTTGCTTCTTTTGCATTGGTTTCATCTATGATTTTTTTTGATAAATTACCCAAACATTCACCCGGATGAATCACTTTTCC
The DNA here is from genome assembly GCA_036744815.1 of Paludibacteraceae bacterium. Classification (GTDB taxonomy): domain Bacteria; phylum Bacteroidota; class Bacteroidia; order Bacteroidales; family Paludibacteraceae; genus H1. The sequence continues at coordinate 6,373 of DAIOHI010000005.1, read as the reverse complement.
CATAATTTGTTGCGGAATATTCAGTTTTTGAAAAAGCGAAGTTTCCCAATTCCGTGTTTGCGCATTCAACAGTTGAGAAGTAGAAGCAATTGTATATTCATTTGCCATTTTTCCTGTAAGAAAATAATTGACCAAATCAGGTATAAACAACAGTTTATTGGTAATTTCGAATACAGAATCATTCTCTTTTTGAAGAGCATAGAGTTGAAACAATGTGTTAATCTCCATCAATTGAATGCCGGAAATTCGATACAATTCTTCCTTCGAAATAAGCTTTAGCACCTCTTTACTAGTTCCTTCGCTGCGTGCGTCACGATAGCTAACAGGATTAGCAATCAGTTTTCCGGATTTGTCAATTAATCCGAAATCTACACCCCAGGTATCAACAGCTATACCCTTGATGTCATAGTCTTTTTGAGCAAGCGCAATACTTTTTTTAATACTGGAAAAAAGTGAAAGAAAATTCCAATAAATCGTATTGTTAAGCTGTACCGATTCATTTTCGAAACGTAGTATTTCTTTCAATTGCAATTTTCTATCTTTGATTGTGCCTAGGATTGCACGACCACTCCCTGCGCCCAAATCCAACGCCAAATAATTCATAATAAAAATAGAATAAGGTTTTTTTACTCTAATTAGAAGTTATTCAAATTCTACCGAGAAATAATTATATTTCAAGTTTTATGCTTTCTTTCCTAAAACATAAATCTCTAGATCTTTTATCTCTTCGTCAGTAAGTGTCAAGCAGTTACCCACGCCATTATTAACAATAATGCTACAGGCCATTTCAAAAAAACAAGCTTTTTGAAATGCATCATCATAGTCTTTTCCACAAACAACCTGCCCGTGTTTGCTAAGTAAAACTGTATCGTGGTCTTTCAAAGCTTCGGTTACAGCTTTTGCCAACTCTGGAGAACCCGGTCGAAAATAAGGTATTATAGATATTTCCTTTCCGCAATAACAAGGCACTTCGGCTATCACATTAAAATTCAAAGGCTTGTTTTTCATACAAGAAATAGCGGTTGCATACTTCGACTGAAAATGCAAAACCACATTCATATCTCTTCGTTCGCGTAAAACACCCAAATGAAATGAACTCTCCATTGATGGTTTCGGACCGCCAATCTGCTGACCTGTAGAAATTTCACAGACAGCTACATTTTCTACTTTCAGTTTTGGAAGCCATGATCCAGTTCCCGAGACCAGTGCAATGTTTTCTCCTACACGACATGACAGATTCCCGCTACTGCAAAGCTGTAATTGTTCACGTCCAACACGTTGTGCCTGTACAATAAATTCATCTATTAACTCTTTATCTATAATCATTACAATACTTCTTTATATAATTTGACAATAATAATTTATAATTTTTGGAGATTACCTAGTCTACAAACATCGGCTAATTGGTCTATATCACTTTCCTTCAATTTTTCAGGTATTCCTTTCTATATATTGGCATGTCAATATATAGAAAGAACAATAGTTTTTTCGTTATGTGTCAAACATTTTATTGCTTCTCCCGCTTTATGAATAAGCAAAAAATTACAAATACTCTAGAAAGAAATTTCTTTCCAGAGTATTTGCGAGCGATATGATCAATTAATTATTTTTTATATAAAGGTCCAAACGTTTGACAAGCACGGTAATCTGCACCTTCCTTATTCATACCGAAAGCATTCCATGCTGACGGACGGAAAATATCGCTGCTATCGACATTATGCATGCAAACAGGAATTCGAAGCATAGAAGCCAAAGTTATCAAATCGGCTCCGATATGTCCACTACTGATGGATCCGTGATTGGCGCCCCAATTATTCATTACTGAATATACATTTTTAAAATTGTCGTCTTCTGTCAAACGTGGCACAAACCATGTAGTAGGCCAGCCTTTGTCTGTGCGTTCATCTAATATTTTGTGTACATCGGAATCTAGTTCAACAGTCCAACCTTCGGCTATCTGAAGTACCGGACCTAATCCTTTTACCATATTCAAACGAGCCATAGTACAAGGCATTCCACCACGTGTAAGAAATTTTGAAGAGAAACCACCTCCACGGAAATACTCCCGATTGGCAGGAACCCATGTCGTAGCATCTAAGCAAGCGTCCGCTTCCGATTCGGTAATTTCCCAAAACGGTTTCATCGTGGGCTTTCCTTCTTTATCATTCTGACGTCCGCTTCCGTCAAGCGTTGCTGCTCCTGAATTTATTAGGTGGATAATACCTTTTGAAGCAAGACCTTGTAGCTTTTTACCCGTAACTCGCTCAACGGCTTCGGGACTCCAATACGTACGTACATCGGCAAATATCTGCGCTGTGTTTGTCAATAAATTTCCAAATAGCATTGTTGCGCCATTCAAAGCGTCGTTTTCGGTAGCAAGCATATAAGGAGCTCGAATGCCATTCCAATCAAAAGATGAGTTCAGCATTGCTTCGGCAAAATCCCCATTTGGATAAAAATCTGTCCATTGACGCTGCCCTTGAAAACCTGCAGCTATAGCATTGTGTCCCAATGCCTCTTCTCCAAATCCAAGTTCTTTCAATTTTGGATTGCCACTCATTAAATCGCGTACGATGATCATCATCTTTACCGCAAATTCCCAATCAGCATCTTTTTGTTCTCTCGTTTTTTTCAAATCTTCACGATTACAAATATCCTCTCCTTCTTTGCAGTGTTTTTTCACCCAACTCAACGCCTTTTCATATTCTTCCTTATCATAAATACCTTCAGTCATTCGGCGAATAATTTCCACTTCATCAATACCTTCGCAACGCATATTTAGATAATCTTCAAAAAAGTCGATATTTACGATTGAGCCTGCAATTCCCATACAAACAGCACCGATAGACAAATAAGATTTACCTCTCATTATAGCAACCGCTTGTCCGGCACGTGCAAAGCGCAACAATTTCTCCTCTACATCACAAGGAATTTCTGTCGAGTTTGAATCTTGTACATCCTGTCCGTAAATGCCGAAAGCTGGCAATCCTTTTTGTGTATGCCCGGCAAGAACAGCAGCCAAATAAACAGCTCCGGGGCGTTCAGTTCCATTAAAACCCCAGACAGCTTTTACTGTATGCGGATCCATATCCATTGTTTCGCTCCCATAGCACCAGCAAGGTGTAACAGTAATGGTAACTCCTACATTTTCTCTTTTGAATTTTTCGGCACAAGCTGCGCTTTCAGGTACACGACCGATTGTGGAATCGGCGACAATGCACTGCACAGGTGTTCCGTCTGGATTCTTAATATTTTTAGTAAGTAATTCGACCACGCCTTTCGCCATATTCATGGTTTGCAACTCTAAGGATTCACGAACGCCACCCATACGTCCGTCAATTGTTGGTCGGATACCTATTTTAGGCCATTCTCCTTGAAATCTTTGTGTTTTCATAATTGATATTTTATATTAAGATTATTGTATCATCCTATTAAAAGAAACAAGACATTCTTGCTTATGCCAAGGCTAGAAATAATCAAACCGAAATAACCTTCATTAAATGAACACAACAAAGATATGTATATATATTTCCTTTATCTTGTAAAATACCCACATCAAATAGCACAATATCGACTTAATTAAAATGGAATTTGAGTTTTATAGATATTTATTATGCTATAAAACATGTTTTTACAAAAAGAGGTATTAAAATAGTTAAGTCGCAAATCGACATGTCATCAAATATGATTATCTTTACAATAGTTTATAATTAATTGAGATTAATCTTTTTCATAAATTAAATTATGCGTACAACCTTTTATATTAAATACAAATGAATGAAACAGATGATTTACAATTAATATTGCTGAACGTCGGATACTCTGTCCACAACGGCGATTGGAATTGGAAAGACATTAGCAGTCCTTTTTCTCGCTTGTTTTATGTGAACGAAGGACATGCTAAAATCAATCTTCCTACCGGAACATACGTTCTTAAACCACAATACTTATATTTTATTCCTCCCTTCACTTTACATAGTTACGAATGTGATGCTTATTTTTCTCATTTTTATATTCATATTTACGAGAAACAATCAACGCACATCGGGATATTGGAGAAAATGCAATTTCCTCTTGAAGTTCCAGCAAATCAGATAGACATGACATTAATCGAAAGGCTATTGAAAATAAACCCCGGACGCGAATTGAAGCAATATGACCCAGATAGCTATGATAATCCTCCGACGCTTTTGCAAAATATAGTTCAAGATAAGCAACGTCCCGAATATTTTATTTTAGAAACAAAAGGAATTTTATTTCAATTATTGTCTCGTTTTTTTAAATACGCGTCGGTAAAAATGAATCTGACGGACGATCGAATATTGAAGGTTATAAAATACATTCGAAGCAACATTGACAAACCTATCAAATTAGATGAATTATCAGAGATTTTACATTTATCCAATGATCATTTTATACGGATTTTTAAAAAAGAAATGCAATGCACTCCTACTCAATATATCAACCGAAAAAAAATAGAGAAAGCACAACAAATGTTGATCATTGAAAACTCTGCTATAAAAAACGTAGCTTATAATCTTTCTTTTCAAAACATCTCGTATTTCAACAGATTATTTAAACAATTAACAAATTATACACCCACCGAATATTGTAAGAATCAAAAAGAGAATGATTTCAATTCGAGTTTAATCGACTCAAAGCTTGAAAATCGTTCTATTTTATAATGCAAATTTGAAAAAAAATAAAACAATTTATGAAAAAAACAATCGTCTCTATTCTTCTGTCTTGGAGTTTATTTACAATTAGTTCGTATGCTTCAGACTCAGAGATACAAATTAGAACACACAACTTCGAAAAAGCGACAAATAATTTAGAAACCAATATATTTACAGACAACACTTGCTCTGAGTTAATAAAAGGAGTAAAAGATAAAGAAATAAAAAAAATAAAAAATCCTTTTTTAAAAGAATTGGCATTGCAATTATACAACAACACATATGACACTAGATTATCACAACAATTCAATGCCATCGTGGATCCGACGGTATTATCTACGGAACTTAAAATAGGAAACGGATTTAGCAAGTATCAAAATGTGACTGGAATTTTCCTTCCGGAAGGAGAAAATATCGTATTTGCAAAAAACATAAAAGATAAAAAAATAAAACTTTTATTACCAAATTGGATGCGCCAACCAACTCTTGGTTACGAAGCAACTAAAGATCCGAATGGATGGGGACTGCATGCTCAAACAGTATTGCTCGAAGAAGGAGTAAATATTTTCAATGTCGAAAACGGTACTTTAGCCTATATAGATTATTTCGAAACAAATCCGGAAGATGCCCCTCAAATAACGATCAATTTCGCTACCGGTAAATATAATGGTTATTTCGATGCCGCTATTCATACAGACGAAGACTGGAATAAACTGCTTGACAATGCCATATCGCCAATAATGGATGCTGTAGGTAAGTACATTCAAGTAGCTTATCCGGTAGAGTTTTTTAAAGAATTTGCCTATGGAAGAGGTCACGAATTAATAAACAGTTATGAAAAAATACTATTAAGCCACTATCGGTTTATGGGTTTGGAAAAATATAATCGCATGCCCGTAAACAAAATATTATCGAGAGTGAATTTCAATTATTACATGTTTCGAGATAAAGACGGCGTTGCGTATTTAGGAAACAAAAGAACTATGAAAATGGTAGTAGATCCGAATAGTGTGACAAAAGGTGATCCTTGCTGGGGTTTTAGCCACGAGGTAGGACATGTGCTTCAGATGCGCCCTCAACTGACATGGGGAGGCATGACCGAAGTAAGCAACAATTTATTCACATTATACACTACGATTGGTTTAGGGAATGTCAGTCGCTTAAAAGCTTCAGGTATTTATACTAAAGCACGTGAGAACATCATCTTTTCAAATCCTCAAATATCTTATTTACAAGATGATGATTTCTTTTGTCGTTTAGTCCCTTTTTGGCAATTACATCTATATTTTTCACGTAATAATTCTCCTGATTTTTATGCCGACTTGATGGAAGAATTTCGCAGCAAACCAGATCTAGGAAAGGGCAATGAATCATATAAAAACATGTTTGAATTCATAAAAGCAACATGTGACTATGGAAAAATAGATTTGACGGATTTTTTTGAAAAATGGGGATTTTTTTATGTCGGCACCATCAATGTAAAAGATTACGGCAACTACACATACAATATAACGCAAAAGGAAGTTGATGCCGTAAAAGAATATATTGCATCCAAAAACTATCCTAAACCAAGCATTGATATAACAACATTAGAAGACAATTAAACATAAACAAACCCATATGCATAAACTTCATTTATTTTATGCATATGGGTTGAAATCGTACATCTCAATACAAATACTATTTTATAAAATTTT
>DAIOHI010000004.1:0-22317 GCA_036744815.1 Paludibacteraceae bacterium | reverse complement strand
GCAGAAGAAGATCCAACATTTACAGTAAGAACTGACGAACAATCTGGTCAAACTATTATTAGTGGTATGGGTGAGCTTCACTTGGAGATCATTATCGACCGTTTGAAACGCGAATTCAAAGTTGAATGTAATCAAGGTCGTCCTCAGGTATCCTACAAAGAAGCTATTACTCAATCGGTTGAAATTCGTGAGGTTTACAAAAAACAATCAGGTGGACGCGGTAAATTTGCTGATATCATTGTTCGAGTAGAGCCAATCGATAAAGACTTCGAAGGAACCGGATTGCAATTTGTGGACGTTGTAAAAGGAGGTAATATTCCAAAAGAATTTATTCCTTCTGTACAAAAAGGATTCCAAGCAGCCATGAAAAATGGAGTTTTAGCTGGTTTCCCTGTTGATACATTAAAAGTTACTTTGTTGGATGGATCATTCCACGCAGTGGACTCCGACCAATTATCTTTCGAAATTTGTGCGTCTTTAGCATATAAAACCGCTTGTGCAAAAGCAAGACCGGTATTGTTGGAGCCGATCATGAAATTGGAAGTGGTAACTCCGGAAGAAAGCATGGGAGACGTTATCGGCGACTTGAACAAACGTCGCGGACAAGTTGAAGGAATGGAATCGAGCCGTACAGGCGCACGTATTGTGAAAGCTAAAGTTCCTCTTGCAGAAACTTTTGGTTACGTAACAGCATTGCGTACTATTACTTCGGGTCGTGCAACTTCTTCAATGGAATTTTCTCATTACTCTGAAGTTTCTAACGCACTTGCAAAAGAAGTTGTTGCCGAAGCAAAAGGTAAAGTAGAATTGTTGTAAAAAATAGATTTTCCGGTTAGCGAATGACTCTTAACCGGAAAATTCTCTTTATATAAATAATTTATTAATTAAAAAAACGACATGAGTCAAAAAATCAGAATCAAATTAAAATCTTACGATCACAACTTGGTTGACAAATCGGCTGAAAGAATCGTAAAAACGGTAAAAGCTACCGGAGCAGTTGTAAGCGGTCCAATTCCATTGCCAACTCACAAACGTATTTTTACTGTAAACCGTTCGACTTTCGTGAACAAGAAATCGCGTGAGCAATTCGAACTCGCTTCTTACAAACGTCTTATCGATATTTACAGCTCAACTGGAAAAACAGTTGACGCGTTAATGAAGCTTGAGTTGCCAAGTGGTGTGGAAGTTGAAATCAAAGTGTGATAGTAAGCTCCCTAAAAAAGAGTTTGAAAACAAATATTTATAAATAAAAACCGATCCCCCTTTAGGGGTTAGGGGTTAATAATTAATAGAAATGCCAGGATTATTAGGAAAAAAAATCGGAATGACATCCGTTTTCAGTGCCGATGGTAAAAATGTACCATGCACTGTTATCGAAGCAGGTCCTTGTGTTGTTACTCAAGTTAAAACACTTGAAAATGATGGCTACAAAGCCATTCAGCTTGGTTTTTTGTCGAAAACCGACAAGCACACCAATCAAGCCGAAGCAGGTCATTTTAAAGCTGCAGGAGTAGCTCCACAACGCCACTTGGTTGAGTTCAAAGAAATCGAAGGAGATTTCAAATTAGGAGAAACTATTAACGTAGCTGACGTTTTCGAAGCAGATATTTATATCGATGTTGTCGGAACTTCAAAAGGTAAAGGTTTTCAAGGTGTAGTAAAGCGCCACGGTTTTGGCGGGGTTGGTCAATCAACTCACGGTCAGCACAACCGTTTGAGAGCGCCGGGTTCATTAGGAGCATCTTCGTATCCATCACGCGTATTTAAAGGAATGCGCATGGCAGGACGCACAGGAGGCGACAAAGTAACCATTCAAAATTTATTAGTGTTAAAAGTAATTCCAGAACATAACTTGTTGTTAGTAAAAGGTTCGGTTCCGGGTGCTAAAGGTTCAATCGTAATCATCAATAAATAATATGGAAATTAATGTATTAGATAAAACCGGTAAAGACACCGGACGCAAAGTAGTATTGAACGATGCTATTTTCGGTATTGAGCCAAATGACCATGCTATTTATTTAGATGTAAAACAATATTTGGCAAATCAACGTCAAGGAACGCACAAAACGAAAGGTCGTAGCGAAGTTGCAGGTAGTACCCGCAAATTAGGTCGTCAAAAAGGTGGCGGCGGAGCTCGTCCGGGTGATATCAAATCGCCGGTTCGTGTAGGTGGAGGACGTATCTTTGGTCCGGTTCCACGCGATTATAGTTTCAAATTGAATAAAAAAGTAAAACAATTAGCTCGCAAATCAGCATTGTCTCACAAAGCTGCTAACAATGCGATCGTAGTTGTTGACAGCATCAATTTCGAAACCCCTAAGACTAAAGATTTTATCGCTTTGGCGAAAAATTTGAGCGTAGTAGATAAAAAACCGTTATTTATTTTAGCATCTGCAAATAAAAACGTATATTTGTCGGCTCGTAATTTACCCACAGTTAATGTTTTAACTGTTTCGGAATTAAATACTTACGCAATTGCTGATTCGAAAAATATTATATTTACCGAAGAAGCTGTTGCCGTATTAGAACAAACTTTTAAAGCATAAGGAGGTCGGAACAATGGCAATTATCATAAAACCAATCGTTACAGAGAAGATGACTAAGCTGGGCGAAACATTGAACCGCTATGGCTTTAGGGTACAAAAAAATGCTAACAAAATTGAAGTTAAGCAAGCTGTAGAAGAATTGTATAACGTTACCGTTACTGACGTTAACACTTTTATCGTTCCTGCAAAAAATAAAAGTCGCTATACAAAAAGCGGTGTTATTTCAGGAAAAGTATCAGCTTACAAAAAAGCAGTTGTTACATTGAAAGAAGGAGACAGAATAGATTTTTATAGCAATATTTAAATCGTAAATCGTAAATAATTAAATCGAAATAGATTAATGGCTGTACGTAAATTAAAACCCACAACACCGGGGCAGAGACATAAGATTATTGGCACGTTCGATACAGTTACTGCGAAAGCGCCAGAGAAATCTCTTGTGTATGGCGGAGGAAAATCCGGAGGTCGCAACCACGACGGTAAAATGACTATGCGTCAACTAGGTGGCGGACACAAGAGAAAATACAGAGTAATTGACTTTAAACGTAACAAAGACGGTGTTCCGGCTACAGTAAAAACAATCGAATACGATCCGAATCGTTCGGCACGTATCGCTTTGCTTTTTTATGCAGACGGTGATAAGAGATATATACTTGCACCCGAAGGATTGCAAGTTGGTCAAACAATCATCTCCGGCGCAGATGCTGCACCGGAAGTAGGAAACGCACTACCGTTGCTCAATATCCCATTAGGAACGATCGTTCATAGCATTGAACTTCGTCCGGGACAAGGAGCAGCTATGGCTCGTTCGGCAGGAACCTTTGCCCAACTTACATCGCGTGAAGACAAATATGCGATTATTAAGTTGCCATCAGGTGAAATTCGCAAAGTACTTTCGGCTTGTAAAGCAACAGTCGGAAGTGTAGGAAATTCCGACCATGCGTTGGAAAGATCAGGAAAAGCAGGTCGCTCACGTTGGCTTGGACGTCGTCCACGAGTGAGAGGTGTAGCAATGAACCCGGTAGATCACCCGATGGGTGGTGGCGAAGGTCGTGCATCAGGAGGACACCCGCGTTCACGTAAAGGTTTGTTGGCTAAAGGGTACAAAACACGTGCTCCGAAGAAACAATCAAGCCAATATATTATTGAAAGAAAGAAAAAATAATTGAAAAACAGAAGTAAATAATATGAGCCGTTCATTAAAAAAAGGACCATTCATCAATCTGAAGCTCGAGAAAAAAGTATTAGCCATGAATGAAAGCGGTAAAAAAACCGTAGTAAAAACATGGTCTCGTGCTACAATGATATCGCCTGATTTTGTAGGTCATACAATTGCAGTTCACAATGGTAACAAATTTATCCCCGTATATGTTACGGAAAACATGGTAGGTCACAAATTGGGAGAATTTTCACCTACTCGTAATTTCCGCGGACATGGAGGTAAGAAAAAATAATCCATTGAAACATTAAAACAAGAAAATTTTAAAAGAAAATGGGTGCAAGAAAAAAAATATCAGCCGAAGCAAGAAAAGAAGCCAATGAAACGCGTTATTTCGCGAAGCTAAATAATGTTCCAACATCGCCTCGTAAGATGCGTTTAGTTGCGGACATGATTCGTGGCATGGAAGTTAACAAAGCATTGAGCGTGTTGAAATTTTCGACAAAAGAAGCTTCAGGCAAAATGGAAAAATTATTGAAATCGGCAATTGCCAATTGGGAAACCAAAACAGAGCAAAAAGCTGATAACGCTAATTTATATGTAAGTGCAGTTTATGTGGACTCAGCTACTATGCTGAAACGTTTGCGTACTGCTCCTCAAGGACGTGGTTACAGAATTCGTAAACGCTCGAACCATGTAACTTTGTTTGTTGACGCAAAAAATACTAACAACGATAATCTAAATTAATTGCTCGATGGGACAAAAAACTAATCCAATAAGTAATCGCTTAGGAATAATTCGTGGATGGGATTCGAACTGGTACGGCGGAAAAAATTACGGCGACACCATACTCGAAGACAGTAAAATCAGAAAATACCTGAACGCCCGTCTTGCAAAAGCTAGTGTATCGCGCATTATCATTGAACGTACGCTAAAACTTGTTACAATTACGGTTTGCACAGCACGCCCCGGTATTATTATCGGTAAAGGCGGTCAGGAAGTGGACAAATTGAAAGAAGAATTGAAGAAAATTACCGATAAGGAAATTCAAATCAACATCTTCGAAATCAAACGTCCTGAATTGGATGCCGTAATCGTTGCCAACAATGTTGCACGTCAGATCGAAGGTAAAATTGCCTACCGTCGTGCAGTGAAAATGGCTATTGCATCAACAATGCGTATGGGTGCGGAAGGAATCAAAATCATGGTTTCAGGTCGTTTGAATGGCGCTGAAATGGCACGTTCTGAAATGTACAAAGAAGGAAGAACCCCTCTTCATACATTCAGAGCAGATATTGATTATGCTCATGCCGAAGCTTTAACAAAAGTAGGTTTGATCGGAGTTAAAGTATGGATTTGCCGTGGCGAAGTTTACGGTAAAAAAGATTTAGCGCCCTCTTTTGCTTCTACTAAAGAATCGTCTCGTAACGAACGCGGAAACGACCGTCGCGACGACCGTGGAGGCAAAGGTTTTAGAAAAAAAAGAAAATAAACTGTTAAACGAAATTTGATTTAAGGAATTATGTTACAACCGAAAAAAACAAAGTTCAGAAGACAGCAAAAAGGGCGTATGAAAGGGAATGCCCAACGGGGTAACCAGTTAGCATTTGGTTCATTTGGTATCAAATCATTGGAATCAAAATGGTTGACTGGACGCCAAATAGAGGCTGCCCGTATTGCTGTAACTCGTTATATGCAACGTCAAGGACAGATTTGGATTCGCGTTTTCCCAGATAAACCAATTACCAAAAAACCTGCAGAGGTTCGTATGGGTAAGGGAAAAGGTGCTCCAGAAGGATTCGTAGCTCCGGTTACTCCGGGACGTGTTATTATTGAAGTGGAAGGCGTACCATTTGAAATAGCCAAAGAAGCATTGCGCTTGGCTGCACAAAAGTTGCCGGTAACCACAAAGTTTGTAGTAAGACGTGATTTTGATTACAATGAAAATGCGTAAGAATTATGAAAATAAGTGAAATAAAAGAATTGACAAGTCAAGAATTGAAAGAAAGAATGGATGCTGAAAAAAGTCGTTTGAACTTTTTGAAAATCAATCATTCTATTTCACCTCTCGACAATCCGATGCAGATAAAAGAACTTCGGAGAACAATTGCGCGTTTTTCTACCGAATTACGTCAGAGAGAGAATAACAATCAATAACACAGTAAATCCCGATGACAACAAGAAATTTAAGAAAAGAAAGAACGGGTGTGGTTTTCAGCAACAAAATGGATAAAACCATTACTGTGGCTGTTAAGTGGAAAGAAAAACACCCCATTTACGGCAAATTCGTAAATAAAACCAGAAAATTTCATGCTCACGACGAAAAAAACGATTGCAATATCGGTGATACAGTACGTATCATGGAAACTCGTCCGCTGAGTAAATTAAAAAGATGGAGATTAGTCGAAATTATCGAAAGAGTTAAGTAATTATGATACAACAAGAATCAAGACTCATAGTAGCTGATAACAGTGGAGCAAAAGAAGCCCTTTGTATTCGCGTTCTTGGAGGAACAGGCAAACGCTACGCAAGCTTAGGCGACATTATCGTTGTAGCTGTGAAAAGCGTTATTCCTTCGAGCGATATCAAAAAAGGAATCGTTTCCAAAGCAGTTATTGTGCGAACAAAAAAAGAAGTACGTCGTGCCGACGGATCTTATATCCGTTTCGACGACAATGCTTGTGTATTGCTAAATAATGCAGGCGAGATACGTGGAAGCCGTATATTTGGTCCAGTAGCGCGCGAATTACGTGCTACCAACATGAAAATCATATCACTAGCACCGGAAGTGCTTTAATCTTCGTAAATAAATAATAGTGATGAGTAAGTTACATATAAAGAAAGGCGACATCGTTTTCGTAAATACGGGCGTTGACAAAGGAAAAACCGGTCGTGTATTGCGAGTTCTTGTGAAAGAACAACGCGCTATCGTAGAAGGCGTAAACATGGTGTCGAAAAATGCGAAACCCAGTGCACAACATCCTCAAGGAGGAATCATTAAAAAAGAAGCTGCAATCCATGTTTCTAACCTTAATCCGGTAGAAAGCGGAAAACCAGTTCGCGTTGGACGCAAATTGAATGCAGAAGGTAAATTGGTGCGTATTTCTAAAAAGACAGGAGGAGAAATTTAATGAATACTGCAAGTTTAAAACAAGACTACAAAGAACGTATCGTTCCTATCTTGATGAAGGAATTCAGCTACAGTTCTGTGATGCAAACTCCTAAATTGGAAAAAATCGTATTAAACCAAGGTTTAGGAATCGCCGTTGCCGATAAGAAAATTATTGAAGTCGCTATCAACGAAATGACCGCAATTACCGGTCAGAAAGCGGTAGCAACAGTTTCTAAAAAAGACATTTCGAACTTCAAATTACGTAAAAAAATGCCTATTGGTGTTCGCGTTACGTTACGTGGAGAACGTATGTACGAATTTTTGGAACGCTTGATCCGTGTGGCTCTGCCTCGTATCCGCGACTTTAGAGGTATCGAAAACAAATTGGACGGACGTGGAAATTATACAATGGGTATCGATGAGCAAATCATCTTCCCTGAAATCAACATCGACTCTATCAGCCGTTTGTTGGGTATGAATATCACATTTGTTACCACAGCCGAAACCGACGAAGAAGGTTACGCTTTGCTGAGAGAATTCGGATTACCATTCAAAAAAAATTAATATAAAGGAAGTACAATGGCAAAAGAATCAATGAAAGCCCGTGAGGTGAAAAGAGCTAAAATGGTTGCAAAATATGCCGCTAAACGCGAACAATATCTTGCAGAAGGAAACTACGAAGCTCTTCAATCGATTCCTAAAAATGCATCGCCTGTACGTTTGCACAACCGCTGCAAAATCACAGGACGTCCGAAAGGCTATATGCGTCAATTCGGAGTTTCGCGTATTCAATTCCGCGAAATGGCATCGAAAGGATTGATCCCTGGGGTGAAAAAAGCAAGCTGGTAAACTCATTTACCATTTGACAATTTTCCATTTTTTGTTTAATAAACGAAAAACAGGTAAAATAGTCGCTGGTAGATGAACGAAATAGTAAATAATTAAATATTGTCCCGATGTCGGGATCAATTTAAAATCAATCAATAATGACAGATCCAATTGCAGATTATTTAACTCGATTGCGGAATGCTATTAAAGCAGGTCACCGTGTGGTGGAAATTCCCGCTTCGAACTTAAAAAAAGAAATGACCCGGATATTGCACGAGAAAGGCTATATCTTAAACTACAAGTTTGTAGATGAAGAGGGTACTCAAGGTATAATTAAAATTGCCTTGAAATACGATCCGGTTAATAAAGTTAACTCGATCAAAAAACTGACCAGAGTATCTACTCCAGGTCTTCGTAAATACGTTGGCTACAAAGAAATGCCGCGAGTGTTGAATGGTTTGGGAATAGCTATTGTTTCCACATCAAGAGGTGTTATGACTAATAAAGAAGCTGTCGGCTTGAAAGTAGGCGGTGAAGTATTATGTTATGTTTATTAATAAGTAGGAGGAAAGATAATGTCAAGAATAGGAAAATTGCCCATATCGCTTCCCAAGGGAGTAAGCATAACAGTAAAAGATAATGTAGTTACTGTAAAAGGTCCGAAAGGAGAATTAACTCAGGAAATTGACCCAAACATCAGCGTATCCGTTGAAGGTAGCGAATGTACTGTAAGCCGTCCTAACGATGAAAAACAAAACCGTGCATTTCATGGTTTGTATCGTTCGTTGATTTACAACATGGTTGTAGGCGTATCGGAAGGCTATCAAAAAACATTGGAATTGGTCGGTGTCGGTTACCGTGTATCGAACCAAGGACAAGTATTGGAATTCTCATTAGGTTACACACATAATATATTTTTAAAGTTACCTAACGAAGTAAAAATTGAAACTAAAAGCGAACGTAACCAAAACCCGATCGTGATTTTAGACAGTTGCGACAAACAACTTTTAGGACAAGTTTGCGCTAAAATCCGTTCATTCCGCAAGCCGGAACCATACAAAGGAAAAGGTATTCGCTTCAAAGGAGAAATTATTCGTCGTAAAGCAGGTAAATCTGCAGGTAAAAAATAATTTGCGTAAATAAGTAAAAGTTATGAGTGTAAGATATAATAGAAGAAAAAGAATAAAAGCACATATTCGTCACAAAGTGTCGGGTACAGCTCAAAAACCCCGCATGACTGTTTTCAGAAGCAATACGCAGATTTACGTTCAAGTAATTGACGATGTAAATGGTGTAACATTAGCTTCAGCGTCATCTTTGGGATTAAAAGAAAAAACAACAAAAACCGAACAAGCACAAAAAGTAGGTGCTTTAGTTGCGAAAGCCGCTCAAGAAGCAGGTATCACACAAGTGATATTCGATCGTAATGGTTATTTGTATCATGGTAGAGTAAAACAATTGGCAGACGCAGCTCGCGAGGGTGGTCTTAAATTTTAATCAAGAGTATGGCAACAAATATGAATAAAGTTAAATCGACAAACGATTTAGAATTAAAAGATAGATTGGTAGCTGTAAACCGCGTAACAAAAGTAACCAAAGGAGGACGTACTTTTAGTTTCTCAGCCATCGTGGTAGTAGGAAACGAAGACGGAATCGTAGGATGGGGACTTGGAAAAGCCGGTGAAGTAACAGCAGCCATCGCTAAAGGAACAGAAGCAGCCAAAAAGAACTTGATTAAAGTACCGGTTCTGAATGGAACTATACCTCACGAACAAGCCGCAAAATTTGGAGGCGCTCAAGTATATATACAACCAGCTTCTCCGGGTACCGGAGTTAAGGCAGGAGGTGCTATGCGCGCGGTACTCGAAAGTGTTGGTATCAACGACGTGTTGGCAAAATCAAAAGGATCGTCGAATCCGCACAACCTTGTAAAAGCAACTATTGTAGCATTAAGCGAATTGCGCGATGCTCATACTGTAGCTCAAAATAGAGGAGTGTCACTCGATAAAGTGTTTAACGGATAAAAAAACAGTTTGAAGTTTGAAGTTTAAAGTTGAAAGTTGAAAACTTAAAACCTTAAATTTTGAACCTTGAACCTTAAACTTAATTTAATTATGGCTACAATAAAAATTAAACAAGTAAAAAGCAATATCAAATCACCAAAAGATCAAAAGCTGACGCTTGAAGCTTTGGGATTAAGAAAATTGAACTCCGTTGTTGAGCACGAAGCTACTCCTCAGATTTTGGGAATGGTGACGAAAGTAAGACACTTGGTTAAAATTATCGATTAATAACAAATTAGACGTAAAAAATATTACATATGGATTTAACTAATTTAACTCCGGCACCGGGCTCCGTAAAAACGAGAAAAAGAATTGGACGTGGTTCCGGTTCTGGCTTAGGAGGCACTTCCACAAGAGGTCATAAAGGAGCAAAATCTCGTTCCGGTTATTCTAAAAAAGTCGGATTCGAAGGAGGTCAGATGCCTATCCAGCGTCGTTTGCCTAAATTTGGCTTTAAAAACATCAACCGTGTTGAATACAAAGCTATTAATCTTGAAACTATTCAAACTCTTGCCGAAAGCAAAAAGCTGACAAAAGTAGGTTTGGAAGAATTGCGCGAAGCAGGTTTCATTTCAGGCAACACATTGGTGAAAATTTTAGGAAAAGGCTCCTTAACCTTAAAATTAGAAGTAGAGGCAAATGCGTTCTCTAAATCGGCAGAAGAAGCTATCGTTGCTGCTGGTGGAAGCGTAGTAAAACTATAATGGCATGAAAAAACTAATAGAAACACTGACGAATATCTGGAAGATAGATGATTTAAGAAACCGTCTGTTGACGACGCTTCTTTTCATTCTTATTTATCGATTTGGATCTTTCGTTGTACTTCCGGGCATTGATGCACATACACTAACCGCATTGAAATCGCAAACAAGCGGTGGCTTGATGGGCTTGTTAGATATGTTCTCTGGAGGTGCATTTTCGAATGCCTCGATATTTGCCTTGGGTATCATGCCTTACATTTCGGCATCTATCGTAATTCAGTTGTTAACTATTGCAGTTCCTTATTTCCAAAAAATGCAACGCGAAGGCGAAAGCGGACGTCGTAAGATGAATCAGATAACCCGTTATCTGACCGTTGCTATTTTACTGTTGCAAGGACCATCATATTTGGTAAACCTTAGTGTACAAGTAGCTCAAGCGGGTTATGCGTTCCCAAGCGGTTTTTGGTTCAGCGTTTCGTCAACCGTAATTTTATGTGCGGGCAGTATGTTCGTGATGTGGTTGGGTGAACGTATAACGGATAAAGGAATTGGAAACGGTATATCAATGATCATTATGATTGGTATTATATCGCGTTTCCCAAGTGCTGTAATTCGAGAATTTGCATTCCGCTTAGGCGATGCCGGTGGTGGTTTGGTAATGTTCTTGATTGAAATACTAGCCTTGCTTATTGTTATCGGATTAGCTATTATGCTGGTTCAAGGAACTCGTAAAATTCCAGTACAATATGCAAAACGTGTGGTTGGAAACAAGCAATACGGAGGAGTACGCCAATATATACCACTTAAAGTGAACGCCGCAGGTGTAATGCCTATCATTTTTGCGCAAGCAATTATGATGGTGCCTATTATGATTGCCGGATACAACTCGGATGGAACAACCGGATTTATGCGTCATTTTATGGATAACCACGGATTTTGGTATAACTTTGTGTTTGCCATAATGATTATTGCTTTTACATATTTTTATACGGCAGTAACCGTGAATCCGAAACAAATGGCAGAAGATATGAAACGCAACAACGGTTTTATTCCGGGTATTAAACCAGGGAAACAAACAGCGGAATATCTTGATGTTATCATGTCGCGTATTACTTTGCCAGGAGCTTTCTTTCTTGCTTTTGTTGCCATTATGCCTTCGTTCGCATCGGTGTTGGGAATTAGTCAAGAGTTTGCTCAATTCTTCGGAGGAACATCCTTGTTGATTTTGGTAGGTGTGATACTTGATACACTTCAGCAAATCGAAAGCCACCTTTTGATGCGCCATTACGATGGATTGTTGAAGTCAGGACGCATAAAAGGACGTTCAGGCAGCGTTGCAGCTTATTAATGTAAAAATAGATCAAGAGGGAGGTTTGCGCCTGCCCTCTTGATTTTCGATAAAATAAAACAAACCGGAATGATTTTTCTAAAGACCGATGATGAAATAGAACTACTTCGCGAAAGCAATATGCTTGTTGCAAAAGCATTAGCAGAAGTAGCTAAAATTATCGCTCCGGGAGTAACAACCAAGAAACTGGATAAAGTTGTCGAAGAATATCTTCGTGATAATGGAGCCGTTTCGGGTTTTTTGAATTACAATGGTTATCCCGCTTCGATTTGTACTTCTGTAAACGAACAGGTAGTACATGGAATTCCTTCGGATAAAATAGTTTTGCAGGACGGAGATATCGTCTCTGTCGATTGCGGAGCTTACAAAAACGGATTTCATGGAGATTTTGCTTATACTTTTTGTGTAGGTAATGTTGACGCAGAAACTGTAAAACTGTTGAAAATCACAAAAGAATCAATGTTCTTAGGAATTGAACAGGCAGTAGAAGGAAAGAGAATAGGAGATGTCGGATTTGCCATCCAGAACCATTGCGAAGCCAACGGATATTCCGTAGTGCGCGAAATGGTGGGACATGGTATCGGACACAGTATGCACGAAGCTCCTGAAGTGCCCAATTACGGACGCAAAGGAAACGGAGTGATGCTGAAATCCGGAATGGTAATCTGTATCGAACCAATGATTAATTTAGGAACGAAAAATTTGTTTTTCGAACGCGACGGTTGGACAACCCGTACGATGGATCGTAAACCATCGGCACATTATGAACACGCTGTTGCCGTTCGCCGGGGAAAACCGGATATTTTATCGACTTACAAATACATTGAAGAAGTATTAGGGGATAGAGCAATATAAAAAATTAAGATTTATAATTGAGATTAATTAATCTTGAAAAAATCTTGAAACACAAAGTATGGCAAAACAATCTGCAATAGAACAAGATGGAACAATAATCGAAGCATTGTCGAATGCGATGTTTCGTGTAGAACTTGAAAATGGACACGTCATTACAGCTCACATTTCCGGTAAAATGCGCATGCATTATATAAAGATATTACCCGGCGATAAAGTAAAAGTTGAAATGTCGCCCTACGATTTATCAAAAGGAAGAATTTCGTTCAGATATAAATAAATTCGGACAAAAGACAAAAGACAAAAGACAAAAGACCGTCTTTGATCTTTACTCTTTGTTCTTTAATCTCATAAAGAAAGTTATGAAAGTAAGAGCTTCAATCAAAAAACGTTCAGACGAATGTAAAATCGTTCGTAGAAAAGGACGTTTGTATGTTATTAACAAAAAGAATCCTAAGTTTAAACAACGTCAAGGATAATAATTATTTTTTGAAAAAAATTAGTAGTATATGGCTATAAGAATTGTCGGAGTAGATTTACCCCAAAATAAAAGAGGGGAAGTTGGATTGACTTATATCTACGGAATAGGTCGCAGCAGTGCTAAAAAAATTTTAGAAGAAGCCGGTGTTGATATCAACATTAAGGTGAAAGATTGGACTGACGACCAAGCAGCTAAAATCCGCGAAATTATTGGTGCGGGTTACAAAGTAGAAGGTGACCTTCGTTCGGAGGTACAATTGAACATCAAGCGATTGATGGACATTGGTTGTTACCGTGGAATCCGTCATCGTATTGGTCTTCCATTAAGAGGTCAAAGCACCAAGAACAATGCCCGTACACGTAAGGGTAAGAAGAAAACAGTTGCAAACAAGAAAAAAGCAACTAAATAATCTTTATTAATCAGTGAATTTTAGTAAAGCAAAAAATTTTTAAATAATATGGCAAAAAAAACAGTTGCAGCCAAAAAAAGAGTTGTTAAAGTAGACAGCGTAGGTCAACTGCACGTACATTCTTCTTTTAATAACATTATTGTTACGCTTACCAATGGCGACGGACAAGTGATTTCATGGTCATCGGCAGGTAAGATGGGATTCAGAGGCTCAAAGAAAAACACTCCTTATGCTGCGCAAATGGCAGCACAAGATTGTTCGAAAATTGCATTCGACTTAGGACTAAGAAAAGTAAAAGCATACGTTAAAGGACCGGGTAACGGTCGTGAATCGGCTATTCGTACAGTACACGGTGCCGGTATCGAAGTTACGGAGATTGTTGATGTTACTCCGCTTCCACACAATGGATGTCGTCCTCCTAAACGTCGTAGAGTATAATTTTAAACAGCTTCTGAGGTAACAAAACACGATAGTGCTGATGAAATTAGGATTATCTTTCAAAACCTCTCGGTAATCCGGCGGCTATATCGGAATATCGGTTTTGATGCCCCAAAAAGAAAGTAAAACAATAAATAAAACAAAAATAAAAAGAAATGGCAAGATATATTGGACCAAAAACAAAAATTGCCCGCAAGTTCGGTGAGCCTATTTTCGGACCGGATAAAGTTTTATCGAAGAAAAACTATCCTCCCGGACAACATGGTAACAACCGTCGCAGAAAAACATCGGAGTATGGTATTCAGTTGCGCGAAAAGCAAAAAGCTAAATATACATATGGCGTTTTGGAAAAACAATTCCGTATTTTATACGAAAAAGCTCAACGCAATCCGGGTGTTACAGGGGTAATTTTGTTACAGTTGTTAGAATCTCGCTTGGATAATGTTGTATTCCGTTTAGGATTAGCCCGCACTCGAGCAGCTGCTCGTCAGTTGGTTGGTCACAAGCACATCACGCTGAACGGAAAAATTGTAAACATTCCTTCTTGTCAAGTGCGTCCGGGCGATGTAATCGCTGTACGTGAAAAAGACAAATCGCTTGAAGTTATTCAAGCTTCGTTGGATGGATTCAACCACAGCAAATATCCTTGGATTGAGTGGAACGCTTCTTCAATGTCGGGAACATTCCTACACGTTCCTGAACGCGAAGATATACCTGAAAATATCAAAGAACAATTAATCGTAGAGTTGTACTCTAAATAATAATTGAATACATGGCTATATTAGCATTTCAAAAACCCGAAAAGGTAATCATGCTGGAAGCCGACGCATTTCAAGGTAAATTTGAATTTCGTCCGCTGGAACCCGGTTATGGTATTACGATAGGCAATGCCCTACGTCGCATTTTGTTATCTTCACTTGAAGGTTTTGCAATTACATCCATCAAAATCGAAGGAGTTGAACACGAATATTCAACTATTCCCGGAGTGATTGATGATGTAACTAACATTATCTTGAATTTGAAACAAGTGCGTTTCAAA
Organism: Paludibacteraceae bacterium; assembly: GCA_036744815.1. GTDB lineage: Bacteria > Bacteroidota > Bacteroidia > Bacteroidales > Paludibacteraceae > H1. The sequence goes on along the minus strand of DAIOHI010000004.1, from coordinate 7,341 downwards.
CAAGTAGTGGACGAAATTGACAACGAAAAGGTTACAGTTTCGGTAGCCGGAACAACGGCTTTGAAGGCTGGAGATTTAGGCAAATATTTTACCGGATTCGAGGTGTTGAACCCCGAATTGGTTATTTGCGAATTAGATCCTTCGGCAAGTTTCCAAATGGATATAACCGTAAACAAAGGACGCGGATATGTAGCCGCTGAAGAAAACGGAAGTCAAAATGCTGAAATAGGCGTTATTCCAATCGATTCAGTGTTTACACCGATCCGTAATGTGAAATACAGTATCGAAAACTATCGTGTGGAGCAAGTAACTGACTACGAAAAACTCGTGTTGGATATTACTACCGATGGCTCAATACATCCGAAAGAAGCTTTGAAAGAAGCAGCTAAAATCCTTATCTATCACTTTATGTTGTTCTCTGATGAGAAAATTTCTTTGGAAACAACCGAAAGCGAATCCGGTGACGAATTTGATGAGGAAATACTTCACATGCGTCAATTGTTGAAAACAAAATTGACCGACTTGGAACTTTCCGTTCGCGCGTTGAATTGCCTGAAAGCTGCCGATGTCGAAACCTTAGGACAATTAGTTGCTTACCATCGTCATGATTTGTTGAAATTCCGTAATTTCGGTAAAAAATCTCTGACTGAATTGGACGACAAATTAGCAAGCCTCAACTTGTCTTTCGGTATGGATATTTCTAAATATAAATTAGACAAAGAGTAAAACACGATGAGACATAATAAAAAATTTAATCACTTAGGCCGTAAATCGGCTCACAGAAAGGCAATGCTGTCTAATATGGCAACATCTCTTATCATGCATAAGAGAATCAGTACAACTTTGCCAAAAGCAAAAGCGCTCAAAGTTTACGTTGAGCCGCTATTGACTAAATCGAAAGAAGATACCACCAACTCGCGCCGCGTAGTGTTCAGCTATTTGCAAAGCAAAGAAGCTGTAACAGAATTGTTCCGCGAAATTTCACCAAAAATTGCAGACCGTCCCGGAGGATATACACGTATTTTGCGTACCGGTTTCCGTTTGGGGGACAACGCCGAGATGTGTATCATCGAATTAGTTGACTACAACGAAAACATGCTGAAAGAAAAAGCTGCGAAGAAATCAGTTCGTACACGTCGTTCGGGTAAAAAAGCGGATGCGGTAGAAACGCCTGCTCCTAAAGCTGCTAAAACATCAGCTAAAGCTACTCCTGAAGTGAAAACTGAAGAGCCTGCCGTTGTAGAAGCTGCTCCAGAAGCAAAGGTGGAAGAAGTTGTTGAAGCACCGGTTGTAGAAACTCCAACAGAAGAGGCTGCACCTGAAGCTACAGAAGAGCCAAAAGCAGAATAATTTTATATTCCAATATAAAAAAGGCTGTTCAACAGAATGTTGAACAGCCTTTTTGTTGGAGAAAACTTCAACAATTTTTTAGGGCAGAGCTGTAAAAAACAGACTCAATAATAGAAAAGAAGTAATTCTCTGCTTTAAAAGGGAGTATATATTCAAACTAAATGCTATATTTTCTAATGATTTAGTGAAATTATTCGTAATCAATTAGCATTATAACGATATTTATTATTATTTGTAGAAAAGAATAACTGTTATACCGTAATTTGTTGTGATTGTTGAACTGTGTTTCTAAGAAGATTTACATTTGCCATTATTTCTTTTTCGCGCCATTGCATAGGGCTGCAATTCATTGCTTGTGCAAAAGCTCTGCTAAATACCGAAGGTGAACTAAAACCTGAGAGGTCGGCTATGCATGTAATATTTAAATCGGGGCGGGATAGCAATAGGCGTTTGCTTTCTGCAATGCGATAACGCATTACAAATTGATAGAAAGACTCACCGTATCCTTCGTTAAACAAGCGTGAAAGATAGCTGCGGTTCAATGGCAGTATTTCCATCGCATCGGTTAGTTTAAAATCTTTACGTATATATGGTTTTTCAGTTTTCATCCATAGCTCTAATTTCTCTTTGTATTCAGTCAGTCTTTCGGTAAACAGACATCTTATGTTTGCGTTGTTATCGATAGCAAAAGCCCTGTCTATTCGCTCATCATTTTCCAGATATTTTCCGCCAAATTTTATTCCTTCTTCAATTTCTACTACGGCTTCGTTCATACCCGTTTTGAAATAACCTTCGGGATAAGGACTTTTTTGAAATAAGACACGGTAGAAGGCATAGAGGAAAAAGGTCAGAAAAATAATATTGTGCATAAGGACACTGCGTACATTGTCGCTTAACACAACAACTTGACAAGAAAGCGTAATCACAAAATTGCTGAAAATATAATCGCCCAACCATTTTATATCTATATTTTCCATCGAAGCATAATTGTTTTCGCACCATTTCTTATAATTTTTCCGATAGCGAAGCATAATCACCAATCCGAAAATAGGATAAGCAAGTATAAGCAAGGGAATCCATACGTTGAAATTCCAGAACTCATTTCTTAATGCTGTCGGATTATCTACCACAGGCATAGGTATATCCTGTATTTTTGCCATGAGTAGATATATGGCAGGAATAACAATAGTGGGAAGAAATAAAAGTATTGCTCGCCGCAGAGTAAGCCATCCCGGACGAAAAGCTTCGATAGGATATAAAAGAAATATATAAGCATATACGCTTCCGTAAATAAGCATGGGAAGCGATAGAAATTTGTATTCCACCACGCCAGCATATCCCGTGGTCAATCCTCTGATAAGGGAGACCGAATTGGTAAGCCCGACCATAAACATAACAAAGGCAAATAGGTTACGAGCGCGGGTTCCATTTTTTCGTGTTATCAGCAGAAACGATCCGCCTATGCACAAGCAGCTAAGCATCGAAATTATCGACCAACGAGCAGTTCTAAACAGGTCGAAAGGCATCTGCATAAAGAAATAATGTCCGACAGCGACAAAAATCAAAATGAAACTGTAAATAATAGCCCGTTTGTATTTCAATAAAGCTTCTAGCCAATTATTTGTCAGCGAAAGTTTGTGCAGCATGTTGTTGTTTTTTAGAGAACACAAAGATAGCATTCTGTCAGAATCTATATTTAGAGCAGTGAAAAAACAGAAACAAAAATGAATATTTTTTTATCGAAAGCAAATCTTTTTTACCTAGAGCAAATAAGTGATTCTTTTTAAACCGAATCTAAAGCTGCGCAGAAGCTAAATACAAGGATTATCCAAAGTCAGCTTTAATTAATTTTGATTTTACCGAAAGCAAATGGCTTTAAAAACTGATTTGTTTTTTTTATGGACTGCACATCTTTTTTTTACACAGAGCAAATGGCTTATTCTTAAGCAATTTTTGGATTGTGTATTTTCGTGTCTTGGAAGGCTGTTGAATAAATAGCTTAAAAAAACCAACATGTTATCTGATACAAATGATTATTAATGATTAAAAAAAGAAACGAAAAATGCTGAAACGAAAATTTCTGTGGCTGTTCATTTCCATATGGATAGGAGCAGTCATCCAATCTCAGGCACAAAATGCAGATTCTCTCTATGTGCATATGTCCGATGGCGCGATGGAATCTTTTAAGTTAGACAATATTCGGAAAATTACCTTTGCAAGTGAATACATGCAATTGTATCTCACTAATGGAGGTGCTCTCGGAGCTTATTATGGCGATATTGCCAAACTGACTTTTGCTTTACCGCAAACCAGTGGCACCAATACGTCCTTTCGGGAAACTGTCAAAGTTTACTGGGAAGCACTTAGCGACAATATCGTGGTGAAAAGCCCTAGTACAGTAGCGACAATTAACTTATTCGACATGCAAGGTGTCCTGTTGCAACGCCTACAGCCCCGATCAACAGAAGCACTTCTGTCTTTATCAACCTATCCCGTCGGCATATATATATTGCAGCTGAGCAATGAGCAGGCGGTAACTACTCATAAAATTTTAAAACGATAAAATATCATTCCAATGAAAAAGAATTCTATTCAAACAGTTGTCTTGCTTTTGTTCCTGTTATTGTCGGGAAGCTTTGTTTTCGGTCAGACTAAAAATATATTGCTACATCGTGGCGGTCAGGTTATTTATTCTCGAAGTATTTTAGAAATAGATAGTGTTACTTTTGCTGCTACGAATGCTACGCCCGAAAGCGAAATGGTGAAGTACGAAACAAGCGTTGATGTCTGCGTAATCGAGGCTTCGGCGGGCAGTGATTATACGGCACAAGTAATTCGGCTCAAAGCCGACTGCTCTGCCGACAACAGCGTGAGCACTAAAATTGTATCGGCAGGTACTTATTTTAATAAAAGCGCAGACGGTACAACTCTCACATTGAAAGCCGTTCCGGGTAGCAGCAGCGCTTCCGACAAAATTATAGTCGAATTCTCGAAGGATAACATTGTAAAATTGCTCAATGTCAATGTGAAAATTTACAAGTCGAGCGAGCTGAATTCCAACCAAACCTTCCTATTATATGGTTACGATGTTATCAATAGTTCATATATTAATCGTAATGAGGTAAAGCTTAGTGCTCCTATTATCGATTTGAGTGAAGCAAACTCAGCTGCGCTCATCATCCAAACAGATGCCACCAGAAGCACTTGGGATAAAGCTACCTCAAATAGTGTAAGCGAAGTGTATAAAACTCTGTCGGGTGGTGCGAGTGCAGGCGTAGATGCAGGGCTGTTTTCGGCAAAAGTAAGCACGGAGTTTTCAGTGTCCAGCGGCAATAAAAAAACCAATTTCTTTGCCAAAGCCCGCGGAATACATCAAAGCAAGGAAGAATGGTTGCGCAACAGCGATCCCGCTTTCCTCAAAGATTACTTTACAAACACTTTCAAAACCGATATTGCCAACTTGTCGGCTATACAACTTATAGCTAAATACGGAACGCACTTTATTAAGCGTTGCTACTGGGGCGGTACGGCTGAGTTCAACTATTCTTATTATGGAACGGAACTCACAAGTGCTAATTCAGTAAGTGTGGCGGTTGAAGCAAGTTATGGTGCGGTTTCGGGTAGTGCAAATATGGGACGCGAAGAAGAGCGTAGTGAATTGAACGAAAATTCGAAGTTTTATGCCAAAACAGTAGGAGGAGCAAACACGAGCATTATGGGCATCGACGACTTTGGTGCGAAATACGAGAACTGGGTAAACTCCATACAAAGTCAACCCGATATTTGTGCCATTAGTAATTTTAACGACAGCTTTATACCTCTTTGGGAACTTGTAGCACAGATAAACCCCGAAAAAGCAGCCGCTGTGGAAGCCGAATTCTTGACTCAACTGGCAGAACGCGGAAGCCTGCTTGCGAGCTTTGTTTACGATTATGTAGTGCCCGAACAAACAGCTTTGCAAACAGTTTTTGATGATGAAAAAACAATAAAAGATAATGGAGTTCTTTCTAATCCTTATGATGAAATTAATTTTTCTGATTTTGCTATTGATCTTGCCGCTGCTAAGGAGCAGGGATATACATCACTCACTTTCTATATCAGACTGAATGTAAAAGAGGTTGACGATGGATACCAATATATTTATCTCTACTCTTCGCCGGTAGCGAATAATGCATATGATTGTGGTGTTATGACTACGGGTAGTAATAGGTTTGAACATAAACCGGGCAGTAAAGATGCAAACTGGGGAATACATGAATTTACTTTTAAAAACGTAGATATAAACCGTTTTACAGAAGCTTCATTTGTTATTCGCTATAATGCCAGCGGCGATGGCGATGATGATTGGAAAAGAGGTACAGGACAAATACAGATCTCAGTTAAGAAGTGAAACATAGATCGTTTTTCAGTTGAATGAATTATTGAAATAAGGTAATTTATGAATTTCACATTGGAAGTGGCAGGTAATTATGTCTATTTACGAATCAACTAAAAAACAATAACAGCGGATGCCGAAAAGCTTTACGAGTAGGCAAAAATACTTTACAAATTTATATTATGACTAAAAAAATCTTTTTTACGCTTATTATTCTACTTACAAGCGGAGCATTAATGACTGTTAGTGCAAAAAATATCTTTTCTAAGGGCGACAAAGCTGTTAATTTGGGTATTGGTCTTGGAAGCTACTATGGCGGTGATGGATATTCGAGCGGTATTCCTCCTATTTCGCTATCTTATGAGCAAGGTATTATTGACGGACTTTTGGACGGGAAAGCCTCTGTTGGCGTGGGCGGTTATCTCGGATATACTTCTAATAAATGGGAATCTGTTTGGGGCGACGGCACTACTTGGGGTTACAAATACAGCTATATTATTCTTGGTGCGCGCGGTGTTTTCCATTATCAATTTGTAGATAAACTCGACACTTACGCAGGATTGCTATTGGGTTACAATATCGTATCGAACAAGTTTTACGGTGACGATACTATTGCTCCTTATGTAAGTGGAGCAACTGGAGCGAGCGGTATCGGATATTCGGCTTTTGTTGGAGCTCGCTACCATTTCTCTAGTAAGTTCGCGGCTTATGCCGAACTGGGTTATGGTATTTCCGCACTGGAATTAGGTATTTCGATGAGATTATAAACAAGTTGAAAAAGAGGATGTCTATTTTTATAAATTAATTAGAATACAGATAACATGTTTCCATGAATTTTAATGTCGTTTGTAGTCTTTACGATCTAAAAGTATTCTTAAATTTTGTCTGTATTCTTTTTTTAGACATCCTCTTTTATTATTTCCTTTCACGAAGATAGATTAATACAATTCCGGATTTCCGATTCTTCCCATAAAGAGAATAGCTCCTGTGTTTTGTTCGCGGATGATATACAGGAAAGGACGCGAAGCTTCGAATATCTCATGTTGAGGTATGCTTGAAGTTTCTCCTTCAATTATAGTTACAGCGGCGGCTTCGGTTCCTTTTTCATTTACTTCTACAAATGTATTGTGAATTACCCGCGAAATAAAAAAGCGATAATCGTCCGTGATAGCCGAAAAGTTGGCTTGACCGTCTATAAAAGCTTTCTCCATTCCGAGCGATTTCAAAATATCATTCAATTCGTATTTGTATTCACCTTTGAAGCGAGGCATGCCAAGTCCTACTTCTGTAGCTTTCATTTCCTTCAAAATATTATTCCAGGTTTCCAGTGTTAGATGTCCGAGCAGATCCTCCGTAGTTTTTCTATAGACAGGAAGTAGAACAGTCATAGAGAAACTTCCGTCGCCATAAGGAAGATCGATATACTGAGCATATTCATCTTTGAAATAGTTGAAAGTGTCTTTTTGATTCATCATGTTGACCGGGAGATAGCTGTCGTTGTCGGCTGAAAAAGATTCTTCGTGTGTGCCCTTTTCATGGAAAGGTTTTGTCCACATACCTTTAAAATAAATGGCGTTGATCAGGTACATTACCGCGTCTTCCGAAATTCTGTCCAA
>DAIOHI010000003.1:8147-24638 GCA_036744815.1 Paludibacteraceae bacterium | reverse complement strand
AAATATTAATACTAAAAGTAATACTGCTAAAATTTTATTCTGTGTCGTCATATAAAAAACTTAGATATAAATTATTGGTTAAATTTAATGTCACTATCTTTTTTTCTAAACCAAAGTATCTTGGTTAAGGCTACTTCAAATTCAATAGTTTTACCTCCTTGGTATTTTTTGCCGTTTTCGTCTAGCCAAGTTCCTTTGGGGAATACAACTTTTCTACCGTTTCCTTTTGTTAACATGGGAGCAACCAAAATATCTTCTCCCAACATAAATTGATCTTTACATTCTTCAAAGCCTTGATTTGGAAATTCATATTCCATATTTCGTACAATAGGAAGTCCTTCTTGAGCTGCTGCTTCTGCAAGTTTCATAATTTCTGGAACAAATGAATTTCTTAACCTTACAGCGTCTTTTACTGCATCGTGATGTTTTTTGTCTAGAATTCTCCAAGGAGCTACCGAGAATTGCATCATTGGCATTAGCGCATGACATTGAGCTGAACGCACAATTAATTCTTGATCTAGTTTCTTGTTATCTATAAATGAGGAATAATCTCCTCCGCCAATCATATCGGGACAAGTAAAAGAGTAACCAAGTAAAGAGGCGGTGGTGATATGAGGAATCAACTTTTGAAGATCTTCCCATGTGTGATATTTATCTCTTAATCTTTCCACTAAAGGTTCTCCTCCTCGTTTCCACATGGCTCTATACTCGTTCAAAGGATATTTTAGTCCGAAAAGTCCGTATAGTTCGCAATGGTCATTTGCCGTAGTACTTCTTACATAAGATATGATATTGTGTGAGTAGAACTCCGGATCTCCGGCATCTAGTTTGAAGCCGTCGAAACCATATTCGCGAGTAATAAATTCTAATTGCTCTTGATACCATTTTACAGCTTCCGGATTTGAAAAATCCAATACAGCACTATATCCATTCCACCAATTTGTCAATGCCGGTATGGTCGCATCTTTCCATTCTAAGTTTATATTGCCTTCGTTACTCATTAGAAGAAGTTTTTTTTGAAATAACTCTCTGAAAACTTCCGTATCGGGAGAAATAAAGGGACATACCCATAGCATTACTTTAAAACCTAAAGAGTGGAGTTCGCTTACCATTGTTTTAGCATCAGGGAAACGGTCCTTACGGAATTCGAATTTTCCGTAATATGGTGCCCAGTTATCGTCTATCATCAACACTCCGGGAGGATAACCGTTATTGATTATATCGTGGGCATATTTTAATATATCTTGCTGATTTTGATTGTAGATAAGTTCGATCCACGTATTGTATTGAGGAGATGTGAATAAAAGAGTATCTGGCAACTTTCCCAAAGTAGGAAAATGTTTTTCTGCCGCAGCATAAAAAGCATCTTTCAACGTTGTTCCCTTTTTTTGAATATCTATTTCCCCTGTTGTGTGTATAATGAGTTGATTGTCACTTAGGAGGAATGAGAAAGGTTCTTCGCTCCAGATAAACCTCCCTTTGTTAGAAAGCAGAAGTGGCGCAGCTTGATTTCCTTGAATATAATTGACCAAACTATTTTGATATCCGTTTTCGAAAGGCATTTTATGTCCTTCATTAACCGAACCTCCATACCACCTTTCGTCTTTTTCAAGTGGAATGTTAATTTGAGAATAACAATATAATACCGTCGCAGATAAAAAAAGAATTATTGAGTAAATTGTTTTTTTCATGATATTATTGTAATGTTCAATGACGCTGATTATCAAATGATAAATTTGTAGTCTTTTTACTTTTCACTGAGCAAATCAATATTTAAAAATTAATAAGATTATTCTACAGAAACAAAATTTATATCTTTAGTAGTTGCATCACCATAAGATTCAGCAACTTCTATTTCTATTTGCAAATTATTATAGCCTGTTGTAGAATCCCATGTGTTTGCATTTGCAAAACGTATCGAGAATTCGGGGATAGCATATAATGTTTCCGAAATATCAGGTAAGTTCAAAAAAAGAGAATATTTCCCAATCGCTATGTCTTTCGGAAGTCCTATTTCCGCTTCTATTATATGCTCTGTATCCGAAATCCATTTGCGAGGGTCGTCGTTTAAAACGGCAAGATATTTTTTTCCTGATTCGTTGTTTATTAGCAATAATTCTACATTTCTTGGATTGAACAAAGATGCAAATCCGGTGTTTTTAAGCTTTATGCTTATTTGCAAGGCAGCTCCTTGCAACACATAACTTGTATATTCTCCAGAAACAAGTTCGAAGCGATAACCTAATTCTTTTATGATTTTATCCATATACCCATCTGCGATCCATAAGTCGTTTACTCCTTTGTAGTAATCTTCGTTTAGGTAAGTCCACCTTAAATAACGCATTTCATTATAAGCTTTCGCACCATCTGCCGGATTAATTCCGGAAGGAGGACATGTTTCGCCTCCTATTGGAACAAAGAGACATTCTTTGTTTAAGAAAGCTTTATCGACAGTAGCATTATTGTATGTTCCATAATCGCTAGGACTAGCCAAGAAGCAATCGTTATGGTGTCCAACGCGTGCAATTTCATTTAAGGTAAATGCTTCTTCTTCTGTTATGGGAGTTTTTCGTTGAAAATAATTTTGCTTATACAAAGGAGTCCGGACTTGAACCATTCTATCTTTGGGTAAAGTTTCGAGGATTTCTGCTAATACGGAATTTCGTCCTTCGGTATTGTTCAAACCGTTGGATGAATAATACCATTCGCCCCAAGCTCCAATAAAACCAGCCTGCAGACAAAGTATTACGTCTTTGTTCTTTTCTAAATGTGGTTTTAATTGAGATAAATGTTGCTTTATTATATGAAGAGGAGCATCAGCTTCTTCTGCAGATTCGGAATATGCAAATCTTAAAATACATTTTACTCCCGATCTCCGAAGCACTTGCATGTCTTTATCAAAATCTTCTAAGGCTTTTGTAGATAGCGGACTGTTCTTGAAGTCTTTTAAATAAAACAAACGGAGAATGAGCGTAATGTTGTTGTTTCTAAAAGACTTGATAATAATTTCGTTTAACATTCCAGTCCCACTACCTAAATTGCATGCTGTATGTTTGTAAAAACCTCGTTCCGGATTTGAAAATTTTTCGTCGATAGAATAATATTCAATAGTTTCTATTTTATTTATATTGCTAATGCTTTCTGTTTTGGGAGCACAAGCCGTGAACAAAATTAGATAAACACAAATAAACAATAAGGTGATTTTTTTCATTTAATCAGAATAAAGTACTTTGTATAAGTATTAAAAAGATTCTATAAATTTTCCAGAGAAATTATTGTTTTTTTCTCCTTTTATAAGCTCAATGCTGTGAAGCTTATTGTAACCTGTATCTGTATTCCACATTTCTTTGTTTGCAAATTGAATACTATATTCCCATCGATCTTTGAGCAAAGGTTTGGGATCGGGCAAGTTTAAATAAATTTCGTAAACTCCAAGTTCCATTTCCTCCGGTAGTCCCATTTCTGCTTCAATTGTTACTGTTTCTCCGGCAAACCAAAAACGAGGATCATTATTCAGTTGTATTTTATATTTTTTATCTTGGTTGTTTTTTGATATAAATATTATTTCTACATTTCTAGGATTGAACGGAGCTGCCCAACCAACATTTTTCAACTCGAGTTTGATTGTGAATGGATTCCCTTGTTCCGCTTTCTTGGAAAATTCTCCTTCGGTTAGAACAAAACGATAACCTAATCTTCTTCTTATTTCATCCATGCAACCATTGGCTCTCCAACCGGAAAGAACGGTTTTGTTATAATCATTATTTATATACGACCAGTGGTAGTTTTCGAACTGTTGAAGTGCATTTGCGCATTCGGCATAAGAAGAAGGTGCGCATGTTTCTCCTCCCATGGCAACGTATTTTGTTTCCCATTGCCAATATTTACGATGATTTCGGTTTCCTCCAAAAGTACCTCGATCATCTTGGTCTGCTAAAAAACAATCGTTATGAAAAGCTAAGCGTGAAATATCTGATTTATCATAGGCTCGATCTATTGATATGGTGTCTGTGTACTCTAAGCCGAAAGTAAATAACTTTGCTTTCGGATATCTTACGCATATCATTCTGTCTTTAGGTAAAGCAGTCAATAAAGCGTCTAGCACTTCGCGTCTTGCTGCAAATTCATCCTCTGCTGGTTGAAAAATATAATTGTCTGTATAATACCATTCACCCCAAACTCCTACAAAGCCAGCCTCCAATACACAAATAACATCTACATATTCTTCTAAAATAGGTGTTAATTGTTCTATATGTTGTTCTGTTAGCGACCATGGAGCATCCCAAGGTTTCTGACTTTCGGAAGATGTATAAGCGAAACGTAATACTGTTTTACAACCTCCATCTCGAATTGCTTGCATATTGTTTTTGATACGCTGTAAGTATTCTTCCGAAATTAATTTATCTCTAAAATCTTTCATGTAGTAAATGGTCAGAATAAGGCTCAAACCATTGCTTCGAGCATTTTTAACAAACAACTCGGATAAAGAGTTTACATCGTCAGTGGCATATTGTTGATGAGTATAGAATCCTCTTTCGGGGTTTGTGATAATTTCGAAAGATTCTTCATAGGATACTTTTACTGTATCTTGTACGTTAAGTTCATCCTTATCTTTACAAGCAACAAGACTAATCGTAAATAATAAGATTAAACTGATGAGTTTTATTTTCATGGAACAAAAATTTTAGAGTTATAAAAAAACGAAGAAACTAACCGGAAGAGAATACTTCTCTGATTATCCGGTTAGTTTCGCTACAACAGATTATTATTTCAATTTTACCAATAAGCTGGTGTTTTTATCTCCCGCAGAAGGAACCGTAGGAAGACCACCAGAAGTGCTCCATGCATCGCCTGCTACTCCCGAGTGTCCGATAGAGATGAGAACGTCGTTACCCAAATTAGGGATAAATTCTTTAATTATTTTAGCTTCAAATTCAACAATTGTTCCTGATCCTTTTTTCATATCAGATATTGTCATTAAACCAGAGCCTTCTTCGACGATATTTGGTGTCAACCATCCCCAAGCACCTCCTTTTGATTCATTATAAGCGGCTAAACGCATGTCATAATTGCTAGCTTTGAATCCCTGCATCAGATAATCAGCTCCTAAGTTAGCCCACATCCAGCCATTATAACCGTTTTCCGTTGCTCCATCAATATTCAAATAAATATCCATTGCGTTTCCATTCAACGTATCTAAACGCATGTACATATAAATATACATTTGATCGGCACAAAATTTCACTTCTTTTAAAGCTACTAATGTTGCAGCTGTTTCGTCAAGTGTTGCTGTTGCTAATTTCTCCGCAGGAACTTCAGCCCAATCGGAGAAACTTCCATCTACTTTAATTAATGGTTTTTCTAATAAGATGCTCTCTTTTTTTGAATGTGTGTGACCAGTTGCACTTGTTACTGTCAATTCTACTTCATAAGTTCCAGATGCAGCGTAAGTATGAACAGGACTCTTTTCGGTAGATGTTTGCGTATCACCAAAATTCCATGCGTAACTTACAGCATCAGTTGATGCATCGGTAAATGTAACTTTGAGGTCATCAATTTCATGCGAGAAATTTGCTTTAGGTTTTACTTCATTGCCTTCATCGCCTTTACAAGCAACGAAAACGAGTGCTAACACTGCGAATAATACTAATTTAAATGCATTTTTTTTCATGATAATAATTTTAAATTTGTTATTAATTAGGGTTTTGAGAAATTCCGCTTACATTTATTTCATCTTGAGGTATAGGATATTGTATTTTGTTATCGTTGTAATTTACTATTTCATACGGCTGAACACCCGAATACTTACGGTCCATATTCAACTTATTCCGATATACATCAATGGTTCTGTGACCTTCGAATGCTAGTTCCATGCGTCTTTCATCCAGCACAATATCCAATGCATTGCTATATCCCAGCATATTACTTGTACTGAATAATTGAGATCCAGATAGTCCTGCACGTTGTCGAATCACATTTACATCTGCCAGGGCTTTGTCGGCTTGATTAGTTTTAGCATAAGCTTCCGCTCTGTTTAGGATGACTTCCGCCCAACGAATCATTACAGGAGAGCTTAACATCGGATCGTCATTTTGATATGAAAACTTCAATACGAAATATTTGGGCCATCCATATCGATCTTCCATTTTTAATGATAATCTTGCTCTATATTTACTTCCTTGATAGGTAATATAGTTCTGGTCGTAGCCACCAACAGTTTCTTTTTCGACATAAATTTTAACACTAGCATCCATAAAATAATATTTACTTGCGGCGGCATCCCAAGAGACATCACGAATTTCATTTTCATAAAAATCATCATCACTTGGTTTTGCCCAACGTACCATATATGCCGTTTCTGATGTATATTTCGGACGAATAAATTTCAATCGAACATCGTTTGGATTTCGATCATATAAATCGTTTAACGGATCAGAAGAGTATATTTCGCCCCAGCCGGCTCCATCAGTAAGATACATTGAACCAATGGAGGAACCTCCTCTACTTTCTCTCTCGGTGTGAGCAATAGCCCAAAGTGTTTCTGACGATTCTAAGGCTTTAGCAAAATAATTAGGAAAAGTTGCAGTTGGTTCAAGTTTCGAATTTGGCTGAGAGCCGTTAAGCATATCATCCACTAACTTGATTACTTCTTGATCTTCGCCCATATACAGATATACTCTTGAAAGTAATGCTTGAGCGGTTTCTTTGGATATATAACCAGCGTTACCTCTCCTGCTTCCATTAGTCATTAGACGAATCGCATCTTTTAAATCGCTAACTATTTGATCATATACCTTTCCTACAGTAGAACGTTCTACAATTTTAGTGTCAGTAGTAGTATGTAAAACTACCCCGATATTATCTCTTCCTAATGTGTAAGGTTTTGACCATAAGGTAGAAAGATTTAAATAAGCGAAAGCACGCATAAAATAATTTTCACCTTTAATATGATCTACTTCATTACTAACTCCTTCTTGTATTGTTTCTATCAAGGCATTTGTTCCATTGATAATTTTGTAAGAGCAGTACCATAAATAGGTAATATTACGTAATTCTGAAGTATGTTTGTAAGCCAAAGCTTCGTACAGAGGATCGCTCGTACGTCCGGCTAAGCAAACGTTATCAGCCGGAAATTCAGCCATTTGAAAATAATGACGTACGTATGAATTACCTCCATAAACAGAACCTTTGTATTCTAACTGATCCTTAAACATGGCGTAATTACCTGTAGTGGCATAAATGGCTCCTGATGGATCATTAGACAATTGTTCCGGAACAATTTTTTCATTTGGCACTAAGTCCAAGTCACACGAAGACATGATGAAAATACTTGCAAGCAAGATTAATACTATATTTTTCATGTTCTTATATTTTTAATGTAATTAATAACTAAAAATTTATATCAAATCCAATGAGAAACTGTCGGCTGATAGGATAATTGAAAGAATATAATCCAGCTAAAGACCATTCGCTATTTCTTAAACTAACTTCTGGATCTAACCCGGAAAAATTAGTAAATGTAAATAAGTTATCCCCTGAAAGATAAACACGACAGGAACTCATTCTTACCGGATTAAGCCATTTTTTAGGTAAATCGTATGAGAAGGTTACATTTTTGATACGAAGAAAACTTCCATCTTCCAAATAGCGTGAAGACGTTTTATTTGAATTTTTATTTCCATTCATAACCAATTTAGGATGAGTTGCATTATCACCAGCTTCCTCCCATCTGGACCATCCTTCTTGAAGCCTCATCATGTTGTATCCCAAATAAGCACCATCCGGATCATAACTTTCTCTATCGCGATTGTACACGGAATTTCCATATACAAAATTTGCAGCAGCATATAATGTAAATCCTTTGTACGAAAGAGTGTTTGTTATTCCTCCGCTGAATTTTGGTGTGGCTTTACCTACAACTTGATAATCTGCTTGAGTGTAATCGTTGGTAGTTTCTCTTTTTATGATATTTCCATCAGCATCTTTTACCAATTTTTCCCATAAAGGATCACCATTGTCCGAATCAACGCCCATCCACTTAGGTAAATACCAACTATTCAAATCTTGTCCTATTCTTACCTCTTGAGTTATACTTGAACTTCCCGCTGTAAATGTAATTGGCTTTTCATCAGGTAATGATATAACTTCATTTCGATTAATTCCGACATTGAATGATGTGTTCCAAGTGAAATTTTTATTTTTGATATTATCAGAAGTTAATTGAATATCAAATCCTCTATTGCGAACACTTCCTATGTTTTCTAATCCAAATTCAAAACCGGTACTTGGAGAGCGTGGTACATTTAAAAGCAAGTCTCGATTCTCGATGTTATAGACATCCAAATTAACATGAATTCTATCTATAAAGCTGATATCTATTCCTACACCTGTCATATGTGCACTTTCCCAAGTAAGATTAGGATTTGCTTCTCTTTCCAAAATTGCTCCGACATTATCTTGATAAGATGTTGATAAATCGTACATAGCCATTGATCTGTAGGAGCCGATATTAGAATTCCCAGTAACACCATAACTACCACGTAGTTTTAAGAAAGAAACAACTTCATTATCGGATAAAAAATCTTCATTGGAAATCAACCATGAGGCGGCAGCTCCGGGAAAATAACCAGTAGGATAATTTTTAGAAAATTTAGATGATGTGTCTGCTCTAAAAGAGGCGGTTAAAAAATATCTATTTAAATAGTTGTATTGTATTTGAGCAAACCAAGAATATCCATTAGACGTGTGATAATATCCTCCTACAGATTGAGCTGTGGAAGCATCTAATCCGTCAATACCATTCGGCATGCCAACACCTGCAGCACTTGTATAATCACTATAGGAATTTCCTCCTTCAAAACCTAACAAGCCATTAATGACATGCTCTCCGAATACTTTATTTGCTTTTAATATATTCGTACTTCCGAAACCTCCCCATTCACTGATATTGTTCAAAGAATAGCCATTGTTCCAGCTAGGATCGTATGTTCTTGGATCTATAAAACGTTTATATTTATAGCCTCCTGATGAAAGTCGGTTAATGGAAGTAAAACTTAACCAATCCAAAATAGTCCAATTAATTTGAAAGTCAGCATTAAAACCACTCGATCTTGATTTCGCATAATTATACTGTTCGCCATGCAGGAAGTTGCGTTTGTCTTGCGTGTACCATTTTTTTCCATTATCGGGACGATAGTCTCCGTCTATTTTCACAAAATTCTCTTCGTCATCATAGGGATTGTCCCATGGTATTGTTCTGTATGCTCCTTCTAATACGATATAACTAGATGTTTCTCTATTGTTGGATTTTTGATAATTCAACCGAACACTTATGTCAACCTTACTATTCAGTTTTGCATTTAGATTTAGGCGAGAAGAAAATTTATCATAATCCGTATTTATAAGTGTTCCATCTTCTTGATAATAATCGACACTTGCGAAATAATTAATCTTATCCGAAGCTCCGGAAGCAGATACGTAATAATTTTGTAGATTTCCTGTTCTAAAAGCTGAATTCAGCCAGTCGAAATTCATCTCGCGTAATTCTGCAGGACGTTGTAAAGGAAATAACGCGGCGCTAAATATTTGTTTGTGAGTGTCGTATAATTCTTCTCCATTCATCATCTCAAAGTTTCCTTGTAAAACTTTTTTTTGTCCATAGCTAGCTTTGAAATTGACTTGAGCGCTTTGTTTCTTTGATGCTTGCTTTGTTGTGATGACTATAACGCCTCCTGCACCATCAGCACCATATATTGCTGTCGCTCCAGCGTCTTTTAGAACTGTTATTGTTTCAACATCATTTGGATTAAAAGAACCTCCGGGAATTCCATCTACTACAAACAGTGGTTCTGATTCAGCTGTAATAGAACCTGTACCACGAATTCGTATTTCGGCGGAGCTGCCTGGCTGTCCTGTTGAGGTTGAGACGGTTAAACCTGCAATCTTTCCTTGCAACATAGTACCGATATCAGAACTAGTGACATCTCTTATTTGTTCTCCGCTTACTGTTACAACAGAACTGGATAGCTCGGCTTTTCGTTGTGTTGAATAACCCATAACAACAACTTCATCCATGTGGTGGATAGTGGAAATCATTGCTACGTTTATTTGTTTTCTGTTGCTAATTTGGATCTCTTGTCTTTCGAAACCGACAAATGAAAAATTTAATGTTCCATCTGTAGGAGCATTTAAGGAATACATGCCATTAATATCAGTAATTGTCCCCTGATTTGTTCCTTTCAGAATTACACTTACTCCCAACAGGGGTTCTCCATCATCAGCAGAAGTAACAATTCCTGTCACAATGGATTGTGCCCAAATCCCCATTGGCATGAAGAAAGCACATAATAGGTAGATAAGCTGCTTTTTCGTTGTTTGCATAATATTAAATTTAAAAGTTATATAGTTGTAATTTTTTATTTCAATAAATATATAGTGCATTATTAATTTGAGTCTTTACAATTCGACTCCAATAAGAGTCGAATTGTAAATTCTCAACAGAACAAAAACCCTAAAAAAACTAAATATATGAAGATTAATAAACTTCTATCAGATAACTTCCTTCAAAGCTCGGACTTATTATAGGATTCTCTCCATCAATTTCATAAGTCTTTGTTTCATCTGCCGTATATTCACAAACTGTATATCGCTTGCTTTCTAAGCCTTTGAGTTTGATTTCACCATTCCATTCATTAGCATAAAACGCATAATACAAAGTATCTCCCTTTTCGATTACATGCGTTTCAGGCTTATCGTACACTATGTCGTATAAGTTCAAATATTTCCCTTTTGATAGCATTTTTTGGCTATAAATATCAACCCATTTCTTATATAATGTTTCTTTCTCGGGTGTTAAGACATAGCTTGTTTTAACATGTGGGTTGTCTTTTGGGTATGTAAACTTAGAACCGATAACAGCGCCAATTCCAATTTGTGTCGGAAAATCATTACCATTGTCGCTTAGTTCCACATGGTCAGCATAATACGCCAAGCCAGGAGATATGGCTTTAAATGCTTTAGCTTTCAAGCGTATTTGCCAACTTGATGTTGGGTCTGATGCAACAGCTTGATTCATATAGGGTATGTTAAAGAAATTAATTGCACATCCACAAGGACAATTCTGAATAACAGCATAGGGCTTATATGAGCGTGAAATATCGTAGATGTCTTTAAAATAACTTGGAAGTTGTTCTACAGCTTGCTCTGGATAATCTAACTTACTTGCCGGATTATGATCGGGAGGACAGCAGTTCAAATGTTGACCATCAAGTTTCAAACCATCGAAATTCCATGTAACTAAAAATCTTTTTAAAAGTTCCTCAGTATATTTTTTTGTTATTGGATTGACCGGTGATAGATAATAGCTATTCCACCACGAAATATATTGGGGAATCCATTCGTCTGTTTTTAATAATATACCGGGATGATTTTTCAGCACTTGTGTACCAGGATCCGCAGCTAATGGCGCCCACCAAAGTTTTGCTTTTAATCCTAATTTGTGAATTTCATCCGTCATTCGACGCATATCTCTATCTCCACCACTAAAACGTTCATTAGTTTCCCAGTCTCCTTCTGCGATTTGATAACCATCATCGACATCAACCCATTTGAAACCTAATTCTTTTACTTTAGCTAAAGTTCCAATTACTTCGTCAATGGTAAACATTCGTTCGTATCCCCATGCACACCAAACGGGCTCAAATGCTTCTGGTTCAGGTTCGGGAAACTGAATTCCTTTTTCACCTTGCATATAATCGGAAAACTGTCTTAACGAATTGAAAAAATCACCCGTGTGAAGTCCAATAAAGCTATCATATGTTTTTATCGTATCACTATTATTAAAGATAATCGGTTCTTCGTATTCATACATAAGACCAAAAGTTGCATGATCTGTATATTGAATCCAAGTCAACGGCATTGAAATCATTTTTAGATTTTTCTCTCTAAGACCTACTGATACTCCACCATCTTTTCGCCACATATCGAGCATAGGTATACCTCCACCATAGTCAGAATTATTCATACCTAAATAATTTTTTTGGTAAAAACCTTGTTTGACCGGTAGTATCCAATCAGCTCTCGCATTACTTGAAGATGGCTGAAATGACCAAATAACCGTATCTTCAATAAGAGGTGCTATCCGTATTTGGTGATTTTTCCATGCCTTTACTGTTGCTTTTTTTGTTCCTGTATTTATATAAGAAGTTTCAAACAGTAACATGTCAGGATATTCAGGAAGAATTGTTATATGTTGATGCTTTTCAATGTTGAAACCATTTTCTTCATACAATCCTTTTAGTATGTAGCTGGAAGAGTTTTCTTTCGTCTTTTTTTGAACGGACTTTAATTTGAATTTATTGGCAATAAACTCAGCAGCAATTAGTTCGTCGGCATTATAGAATCCGGAATAAAATGGAGCTACATCATTGTTCAATGATGTAAGATTTATCTCCATCATCTTGTTTATTTGCATCTGCAAATTTCCATTTTGCATTGTGATTGTGTCAGAGCTACAGGATGCTAAAATGATAATTAAAGCTATGCTACAATACTTAACGCGTTTTTTCATGTGTATTAAATTTTATTGGTTATTAACAGTTATGCTACAATAAATGATAATTTTATTTTAATCAATTAGTGTTTGTCATATTTACTACATCGTATTTTTCACAAAGCAAATTCACAACAGGGTCAATTGCCTTGGGAAATACTTTCCTCAAATCGATTTCTTCTGTTTTTTCCAATGTGTTTTTTAATGCTTTCATAAAAGTATCTTTTATTTCGGTAGCTAAGTTAACTTTAGAAATTCCATTTCGAATAGCTTCTTGTACCATTGGATGAGGTATCCCAGAGCTTCCATGTAGCACAAGAACAACGTCTGTCGCTAAATGAATTTCCTTCAAGCGTTCGATGTCTAACTTTGGTGCAGATTTATAAAATCCGTGTGCTGAGCCAATAGAAACGGCAAGTGCGTCAACTCCTGTCGCCTGAACAAAGGTCAATGCCTCAGAAGCTGTTGTAAAACCACCTCCTTGTGTTTGTCCTAATTTGGCAACATATCCTAGTTCTGCTTCTACATTTGCTCCATATCTTTTTGCTAACATTACTACTTCATTCGTAATACGTATGTTTTCAGCAAATTTTTTTTCGCTCGCATCAATCATTACTGAGTCAAAACCTGCGTCTAGGCAACGTTGTACTAAATCAATAGAACCTCCATGGTCTAAATGAATCCATCCTTCCAAATTAAATGAAGATAATCCCTCTCTTGCCATTGCAACAGCCTCTTTTAGTCCCATATAATCAATCGAAGATTGAGTGAGCTGCAACATGACCGGAGCTTTTTTTATTGATGCCGCGCTAAGAATTGCTTGCAAAGTTTCGAAATTATAGAAATTGGTTGCTAAAACAGCTTTTTTTTCTTGCTGACATTTTTTCAGTTTTTCTTGTACAGTCATAAGCTGATTTTTTGATTAAATCTTTCTTTAGCTATTTTTTCTATCTCTTGTTTTGAGCAAAAAGCTCCGGTACCTCCTGAAGCTGTCGTGTTTATAGCTCCTGTTAAATTTCCAAATTGCTGACATTCTATCAAAGTTTTCTTTTGGATGAATTTATGTATGAACCCGGCGTTAAAGCTATCTCCAGCTCCGATAGCGTCTATAACATTGGAATTAAGGAAAGCATCCATTTTATTTGACATACCGTCTTTATTTATAAGCAAAGAGCCTTTATTTCCAAGTTTGATTACGCAGGTATTCATGTAAGGTTTGATTTTTTCAATTGCTTCATCCAATTTTTTAGAACCAGTAAGAAGTATAAGTTCTTTCTCATTTGGAATGAAAACATCTACCAAAGGCAATATCTTTGCATAATCAAAATCCCATTTCTCACTAGGATCCCATTGTGCATCAAGTGAAGTTGTTAGACCTTCTTGCTTAGCAAATTTCAAAATTTGGATCAAATCTTTTTTTATTCCGGATTGAAGAAAGATTGATGATATATGAAGGTGGCTTGTTGTTTTAAATATATTTTTATCAATATCATCGAATACCATTAGATCCATGCTTCCTTGGTATGTAACCATTGCCCGATCTTCATTATAATTCAAAACGATTGTGGCTCCTGTCGCTGCTTTTTCAGTTTCAATCAAGTGAGAAACATCTACTCCTTTTGATGAAAGAGTGTTTTTTGCCAGTGTTCCAAAATTGTCTTTCCCTATCATTCCTACAAAGGCAGTGCGTGTTCCTAATGTCGAAATATTTGCCGCAAAAATTGCTGTAGAGCTACCTAGAGTTACAATCATGTTTTCGGCAAATTTTTCTTTTCCTACTTCTGGTTCTCCGTCTATCTTATTCAGAATCACATCAGCATTTAATTCACCGAGTGCCAATACATCAATTTTTTTCATTTAAATAGTTGTTTAAATTTACAAGATTGAAAGCAAAATAATATTTATCCATATCACGCTCTATACGGCTTAAAACAACAGATTCTGCATCAATTCCATGTCTTTTTAGGTTTTCATACAGACGATAACGAGCAACCAAAGCTTCGGGATGTTGCCAAATATATCTACAACATGTTTTTACGATCCATTCTCTTCTATCTGTAGATAATTCCTCGAAGGTTTTAGTCCTCTCATCTTCCTGCAGCCATTTTTGCCAACGATTGGAGTCATAAACAAGTTTCCATAAAGTGTTTTTTATGTGTGATAGTTGAGCTACTTCTCCTTTCGAGGCATATTCAATTTCTTTTTTTTCTAATTCTATTAAAGCGTCATACTCACTGATAGTAAATTCAGGACCTACATTTGCTGCACCAATACCACAAAGTGGATAATCTTCAGGATTTGTAACTCCATCAGTATAATGTCCTTTTATGTAACTGCCAAGAGGTCTGACTTTTGATGTCAATTGCGAAGCAACTTCTTTATCAAATTCAGTTGTATGCAAATCAGTGCCAACTTTACCTACAATAAAGCATGGCCATACATCAGACAACCCTTTTTCTACAAGTCCTTTTTTTAATTCGATTATAAATGTATCAAAAATAGACTCATCAGCCAAACCACCGTGGACTTCTTCTGTACCGACTTCATACGAAATAGGTGCAAAATTGTGAGTTCTACGATATTTCTCAGCGTGTTCTATCAATTCAACAGTTCTTTTTGCAACTATCTTTATATCTATAATTTCTCCTTTAGGAAGAAATATATCTACAGTTGGATCTACATGAATAAGATCATATCCAGCTGCGATAGCATCTTCAAATGATTTTTTAACTCCATCCATTGCACGATTGGTGTCCCATTTTTCTACTGACTGTTTGTCTTTCAACCAAGGTCCACCGTGGTCTATGGCTATTATGTAGGGTCCTTGGAAATTAATAGAATCCGCTTCGTTTCGGAGTAATCTAGTAAATTCTATTTGTGTTAATCCTGTGTAGCCACCGTCTCCATCCACCTGATTTAGAGTTGCCGCAAATTTTATTGGAGCATTATTGCGTTTAGCTGATCGAAAAGCCGCTCTGATTACAGAAATAGAATTAGGACAGGCTGCAAATAAAGTACGTTTAATACCTTGTTCTACCTCAAGTTCATCTATACGTTTTAAAATATTTTCTGTTTTTGCCATTTTAATATGATGTTTTATAAATTATTATTGTAAATAACGACTCCTTCAACAACTCTTGAGATATTCCCAGAAACGGATGGATTGTCAGGATTCATTCCAAGGGATAGCGACTTGTAGAAACCTAATAGCTGTCCGATTAACACATAAGGAATGCATACATAGTCTTTGAGTACTTTATCCGGATTATCGATCAACATTTCCAAATCAAACTTATGATTTGATATTGATACTGATTTATTCATTGAAACAGCTATTTGTGCAACTACCTGATTGTTTTTGTTGATCTGTTCGACTAAATCTTTTTCATATTGAACGACATGTTCATCGCTCGAGAACAAATAAATCAAAATGGTATTATTGTCAATAACAGCTTTTGGACCATGCCTAAATCCTAAAAAAGAATCAAATTTGCATACCACTTTACCATCTGTAAGTTCTTGCAATTTTAAATGACATTCTTCAGCAATGCCTTTTAATTCACCCGAACCTAAAAATATAGCTCTCGAAAATTCACGTTCTGCAATTTGTTTTATAGATTCTTGGTCTTTATTCAGTATTGTTGAGGTAGTTAAGCTCAATTGTTTTATCATCGTTTTCTGATTTTCTATTTCGTTGATGTTTATCAACAACAGAAAAGCTTGTAACATAGTAGAAAAACTGCTTGTCATTGCTAAGCTAATATCATTTGTTTCTGGAGGCAAAAGCAGTATTAATGTGTTGTCATGATTTACTTGAGTTGCTAATTTTCCTTCTTCGTTGCATGTAATAATTATGTGAAGTGCTTTTTTCGACATAGTGTTTGCAATATTTACTGCAGCGAGGCTTTAAAGGATTATAAAGATGCTATTGAGTATTATCA
>DAIOHI010000003.1:6067-8137 GCA_036744815.1 Paludibacteraceae bacterium | reverse complement strand
CAGAACGAGCAAAGGAAACTAGAATAACTTCCTCTTTATTATTGAAAAAAGCTTTTGGATGAGTGATTAAATCGGTGGTAGCGATAGCTTCACAACGTATAAATCCTCTTTGACGTAAAATGTATTCTAGTATATTTCCTATGAATGCAGATGTTCCAGCTCCAGTTAAAATTAGTTTCGATTCTTTCGAAACTGAGTTTTTTGAAAAGAAATTTATTATGTTTTCTTTGTTTTTGAAAATAAGTTCATATTCCTTCATCCACACGTCAGGTTGTTGTAAAATCTCTCTATATGTGTTTGAACTTTCTTTTAATTGCATTTCTTTATGTTTTTTATTGTTGATATTCGTTGATTTGCTTGTTACAAAAGTATTGAAACATCAAAAGTATCGAAACATAAATAATTGTGTTGTAAAACATGTTTTCGTTATAATTTGCATAAATAGCAATATGTTAGTATGTTAGGTGTTTTTGTTTCGGAAACAAAACGTTTCGAAACGTTTCGATTTTATTTATTTTGTTTAAATTCGAAACTAATAAGTAATTTTGTATGATGTTTTTTTTATATTTATAACTTATGGCTACATATTATTCTACAAAAGAAAGAAGAGCTCAGATTTTGCAAGAACTAGGTCATTTTCCTGAAATAACCGTTACGCAATTAAGTGATAAATTTCAAGTGTCAGAAGTGACTATTAGGAAAGACCTTAATGAACTGAAAAAAAGAAATTTACTTACGCGTATAAGGGGGGGGGCAATCAGACTTCCTGAAACGAATATGGAAATAGATATTGCGATAAAGGAAAAACAATTATTTGCGTTTAAAGAAAAAAGAGCAATAGGAAGATTGGCTGCGTCGCTGATACAAGAGAATGAAACGGTTATTTTAGATTCTGGTACTACTACCTTAGAAATCGCTAAAAACCTTCATCATCTTAATTCTCTCACGATAGTGACTAATGCAATAAATATTGCTATAGAATTGTCAAATTATAATCGATTTACTGTTATATTGTTGGGGGGACATTTAAGAAAATCTTCATTATCAACAGTAGGTCCTTTGACGGAATCAACTTTAAAGATTTTTTACTGTGATAAGTTATTTCTTGGGGTTGATAGTTTTAATTTAGAAAAAGGAGTATCTACGCCAAATATAGAAGAGGCTAATATAAATCAAACAATGATGTCGATGGTGAAAAAAACTATCGCCGTGTTCGATTCATCAAAATTTAATAAAAGAAGTTTTACCTTTATCGCTCCTGTAAATAAGATAAATACTATTGTTACAGATGAAGGAATTGACTCTGAGATGAAATCTCAATTAAAGAAAATGAATATAGAACTACACGTTGCTCAGATTAATTAATAAAAAAACAAATAGATGTCAAAATTGTAGGCATGGAAAAGAGAATATAAAAGTTCGGATATATTTGAAAAATATTTTAATAGCTTTAACCTGACTAAGGTGTTTTTTGCGCCCTGTTCAAGTTAAAGCTATTTCCGTATAATACTAAAAACGTTAGATTAGGCTCCGGTCCATCCGCCATCAACAGTAACTACTGTTCCGTTTACAAACTTAGCTTCGTCGCTTGCCAAAAAGACAATTACATTTGCAATATCGCGAGCATCTCCTATTGGACCTTCGGCGACATAGTGCATAAGAGCCTGCATACCTTTCATATTAGGTTGATTCAGAGTGTTCCCAATATTGGTGTTAACGCTACCCGGAGCCACTGCTACCGATCGAATATTATCTTCGCGATAAACAGAAGCGATGTTTTTGGTTAATCCGATAATGGCATGTTTACTGCACACATAACTCACTCCACCCCGAGCGCCAAATAATCCTCCAACAGAAGTTGTGTTGATAATCACACCTGCTTTTTTCTCTTTCAGCCAATAATTGATACATAATTGAGAGAGTATTGCCGGAGCTTTGATGTTTACGTCCATTACCCGATCCCATGTCTCTGTATTCAAATCGCCGACAGTCATGAAATTATCAAGAATTCCCGCATTGTTTATTAAAATATCAATAGTTCCAAATTTTTTAATACTCTCGGAGACTAGA
>DAIOHI010000003.1:1121-6057 GCA_036744815.1 Paludibacteraceae bacterium | reverse complement strand
CCAATAACGCAAGGGCTTATTTTCTTTATATCCGAAACAACCCGATTCATTGCTTCTACATTGTAATCGGAAACGACTACTTTTATTGCTTTCTCAGCATACAACTTCGCAATTGCTTCGCCCATTCCCGAACCTGCGCCGGTAATAATGGCGACTCTTCCATGTAAACATTTCATGATAGTTAATTTTATAGTTAAACATAAAGGTATTTATCAATAAGACAAATAAGAAGCATGTTTTGTTCTTGTTTTATATATTGTTAATCATGATGTAAGGGTAGAAAGACGCCCAATCTGTTTTTCAAATTGAAGAAAAAAGATGATTCGCTAAAAAAATGAAATAAAATAAACGAAAATTGACTCTAAGAAGTTCTTTTACTAAAGAATATCTTAGTCTCATTAATAATCATTCACAAAAGAGTAAATAACGACGAAAATTCTTTTTGATTTTTAGCTAAAATACGCTTACATTTGTTCCCCGTTTTTCGGTGAATTATCTGTGCTAAAATAATTAGATATGAAAATAAAAAAAATATTGCTTCCTTTTCTACTTGCCACGATGGTTGTATTTGTTTATGCAGTTCCGGCAACTCGGAAGCCTATTGTTGTCACTCAGCCTGATGGAACTACGTTAACGATAAAATTAAAAGGAGATGAATTTTTCCATTACAGCACTAGCAATGATGGATATTTATTGACTCGCGATACGGATGGTTATCTGAATTATGCTTATGTTGACGACGAAAATAATATCGTTGATACAAAAGTACGAGCATCCGATATCGATAATCGTTCAGTGGAAGAACAGCTGCTTGTGAAAACATTATCAACAAAGCTTTCTTATTCCTCTTCCTTTAAAAATCGATCGGCAGAGTCGAGAAAAAATAAAATTCAACGCAGTAAATCTTTAAGCGCTCCGTCTAAAGCTTATCCGCTGACTGGGCAGCCTAAGTCCTTGGTTATATTAGTTAATTTTACGGATAAATCTTTTGTAGTATCAAATCCTCAACAGGCGTTTACGGATATGTTGAACGAAGAAAACTATTCGACTAATGGAGGAACGGGTTCAGCTCGAGATTATTTTCGAGATAATTCGATGGGACAATTTGATCCGGAATTCGTCGTTGTGGGACCCTATACTTTGCCCAATAGCATGAGTTATTATGGTGGCAACGATAGCGAAGGAGACGATAAACTTCCGGCTCAAATGGTGGCAGATGCTTGTTCTCTTGCAGATGGTAATGTGGATTTTAGTGATTTCGATGTGGATGGCGATGGATATATTGACAATGTATTTATTTATTATGCCGGATATAATGAAGCTGAAAGTAGAGTTGAGAATACCGTATGGCCTCATCGCTGGGTAGTTTATTCAGGCAATATAAATTCCGGTTCAAAAACAACTTTTGATGGGAAAAGGTTGTATGATTATGCTTGTTCTTCTGAATTAAGAGGAAATAGAGGCAGTAGTATGTGTGGAATCGGAACTTTTTGCCATGAGTTTGGACACGTCCTCGGCTTGCCGGATTATTACATAACCGATTATGGAAGTAGTCATATGTCATTGGAAGATTGGAATATTATGGACTCTGGTGCCTATTTGAATAATGGACGTACACCGCCGGCTTATTCCGCTTATGATCGTTTTTATTTGGGTTGGCTTACTCCGACGGAATTAAAAACTTCAGCGTCCAATGTGTTGCTTGATACGCTTACAAGTAGTAATCAGGCGTATATCATAACACAGAATGGGAATCATAATTTAAATGGATCTAATCCAAATCCGACACAATTTTTCACTTTGGAAAATCGTCAGCAAAAAGGATGGGATCGTTTTTTACCCGGACATGGATTGATGATTACGCGCATCAATTACAATGCTTCCGATTGGGATGATAATGTGGTAAATAACACGGAATCTGCTATGGGAGTAGATATAATGGAAGCCGACGGAATTGCTTCTGATGAAACATTCGACGGCGATCTATTTCCTTACGGAAGTATTACATCTTATAATTTCAAATTGCGCAACGGTACGGATATTAACAAGCCGATAACATCCATTCGGGAAATAGGTGGAAAAATATATTTCAATTTTATGTATTCGCTTCAGGCTCCCTTAGCTTTAGCTGCTACGGAAGTTACATCATCTTCATTTACTGCTAATTGGACTGATGTTCTTGATGCGCAAAAGTATTATATTGATGTATATACAAAAATAGCTGGTAATGAAACAACCGTAATGGATGAAAACTTTAGTGGAATTACAACAGCTTCTTCTATCGAACTTACTACTGCTACTCAATGGACGAATATCGGACTTAGTGGATGGACAGGAACTAAGGTATATCCAGGTAATTCGAATGGGAGCAACTCTAATATAGTCCAGAATGCTTTAAAATTTGGTTCGAGTAGTACAAGAGCCGGAAATGTTATTTTTCCTGTTGCGATAAACGGAAATGCTACAATTACCATTAGTGCAAAGGATTGGGAAACTACGAGCGGAAGCGATGGTGCTGTTTATACGGTTTATCACGATCCTAATGGAGGAACAAATTTTCAGTTAGTAGGAACGAGCGGAAGTCTTGCTGCGAGAGAATTTGGAGAAAAATCCTTTATCATAAGCAATGCAACGGCACAGTCAAAAATTAAAATAGATATCACAAACGGACGCGCTTTTATAAATAAAATAGTAGTTAAATCGGGTACAGCTGAAGTGAAAACTTATGTAAGCGGTTACGAAAATAAGGAGATTGGAAATATCACATCGTTGAATTTGTCGGGATTAACAACTGGAGTTTATTATTATGTAATCAGAGCTAATAACGATTCGGGAACCTCAGTAAATTCTAACGAAATAGAGGTGGATTTGAATAATCCTACCGGATTTGATGAAGTAAATGAAAGTTCATTTTCTGTATATAAAATTGCAGAAAAATTACAGGTTAATCTTCGAGAAGCAACAACAATCGAAGTTTACAATACACTAGGAATGCTTGTCATTCGTAAATTCGGGCAAGAAGGACTTAACGAGATTACATTGCCTTCGGATAATATTTATTTAGTGAAAATCGGAAATCGAACATTGAAGCTGAAATAGCAATATAATTTATACAAACGAAACGGCAGGGAAATATACTTTTCTGCCGTTTTTTATTTGATATAGAACCCTATTTGCGAAAAAGTAAAAAATAAGAACTTCTACTCAACTATTCATTCGAAATAGCTCTTTCCCAACCCACTAAAAAATACTACCTTTGCAGCTTAAAATATTTGCACCCAATTCCGATGTTTGTGAAAACCTTGGAAATAAGAGAAAAATGTGTAAATATCTAACATTAATAGATATAAAAAAACAATGGGAAATATTGTAGCTATTGTGGGACGTCCTAATGTAGGCAAATCCACTCTTTTTAACAGATTAACTAAAAGTCGTCGCGCAATTGTGAACGACGAAGCTGGTACAACACGCGATCGTCAATACGGCAAAAGCGAATGGATAGGTCGCGAATTTTCGGTAATCGATACTGGAGGTTGGGTAATTAATTCAACCGATGTTTTTGAAAGCGAAATAAAACGCCAGGTACTCGTTGCTATTGAGGAGGCGGATATTATTTTGTTTTTGGTCGATATTCAAAGCGGTATCACGGACTTCGATCTTGAAGTTGCCGATATTCTTCGCCGAGGCAACAAGCCTGTTGTCTTGGTTTCCAATAAAGCCGATACTTTCGAATGGCAGTACGAAATTGCTGAGTTTTACAAATTCGGATTGGGCGAACCTTTTATGGTTTCAGCTATCAACGGACTTGGAACGGGAGAATTACTCGATAAAGTGGTTTCGCTATTTAAACCCGATAGCGTTGAAAAAATCGAAGAAGAGCTTCCTCGTCTTGCTATTGTAGGACGTCCTAACGCAGGAAAATCCTCGCTCACAAATGCCTTGATGGGAGAGGAGCGTACGATTGTTACCGATATAGCCGGAACGACGCGCGATTCTATTTATTTGCGTTTCAATAAATTCGGACACGATTTTTATTTAGTTGATACGGCAGGAATTCGCAAGAAAGCCAAAGTAAATGAAGATTTGGAGTATTATTCGGTTGTTCGGGCAATCCGCGCCATCGAAAATTCGGATGTTTGCATTTTGATGATGGATGCCACACGCGGTATCGAAAGCCAAGATTTGAATATTTTTTCACTGATTCAGAAAAATAAAAAAGGATTAGTCGTTTGTGTTAATAAATGGGATTTAGTTGAAAATAAAGAAAATAATGATGTAAAGAAGTTCGAAAAATCGATTCGCGAGCGTTTAGCTCCTTTTGTCGATTTTCCGATTATTTTCACATCGGTACTCAACAAACAACGTATTCTGAAAGTAATAGATACAGCAGCTGCGGTTTATGAAAACAAACAACGAAAAATACCTACAGCTAAATTGAACGAGTATTTGCTGCCCATTATTCAAAATTATCCGCCGCCGGCATTAAAAGGGAAATACATCAAAATAAAATATATAACGCAGTTGCCGAATACACAAATTCCTACTTTTGTGTTTTTTGCCAACCTGCCTCAGTACGTGAAAGAGCCTTATCGCCGCTTTTTGGAAAATAAAATTCGTGATAAATGGAACCTTCACGGAACGCCGATACAAGTATTTATTAGGGCAAAATAAAAAGGTTCAAGATTTCAAATTTGAAATTCAACGTTTTGCTTATGGCTTCGATTAAAACTTTTGAAGATTTGGAAATATGGCAATTGGCAAGATTTTTTTGTCAGGATATCTACGACATTATTTCCAAAGAGCCATTTTCTAAAGATTTCAAATTAAAAGAACAAATAAATGCTTCTTCCGGCTCTATAATGGATAATATTGCAGAAGGATTTGAAAGAGGAGGAAATAAAGAATTTGTGCAATTCCTTTTCATAGCAAAAGCTTC
>DAIOHI010000003.1:0-1111 GCA_036744815.1 Paludibacteraceae bacterium | reverse complement strand
GGAAATATACTTGGATAAATTTGAAGAACTAAAAGAAAAGTCATTAACAATATCAAAGAAACTAGCTGCATTTATCGCTTACTTAAGACAGTCTGAACTGAAAGGTGAAAAATATAAGTAAGTTGAACCCTGAGCTTTGAGTATTAAATTTTAAACTTTAAGCATTGAATTAAAAAGAATTATGGACTACAATTTTAAACGAATAGAAGAAAAGTGGCAGGAGTTTTGGAAACAAAATAATGTTTACAAAACCGAAGTTGACAATAATAAATCAAAATTCTATGTGCTGGATATGTTTCCTTATCCTTCAGGCGCTGGACTGCACGTGGGACATCCGCTCGGATATATAGCTTCCGATATTTACAGTCGCTACAAACGTTTGCAAGGCTATAACGTGCTTCATCCGATGGGCTACGACGCTTACGGATTGCCCGCTGAGCAATATGCCATTCAGACCGGACAACATCCTGCCGTAACTACCGAAAAAAACATTACTCGTTATCGCGAACAATTAGATAAAATAGGTTTTTCTTACGATTGGAGCCGCGAAATACGTACTTGTGAACCCATTTATTACAAATGGACGCAATGGGCTTTCATGAAAATGTTTGAATCTTATTATTGCAAGGACGAACAACAAGCTCGCCCGATTGCCGAACTGATTGAATATTTTGAACAAGAAGGTTCTAAGAATCTGAATGTAGCTTGTTCCGACGATTTAGAATTTACTGCCGAAGAGTGGAAATCGAAAAGCGAGAAAGAACAACAAGAAATATTAATGAATTATCGTATGGCTTATTTGGCTGATACGAAAGTGAATTGGTGTCAAGCATTAGGAACTGTTTTGGCAAACGACGAAGTGATAAACGGTGTTTCGGAGCGCGGCGGTTATCCTGTTGAGCAACGTGTGATGCGTCAATGGAGTTTGCGTGTATCGGCTTATGCCGAACGCCTGTTGAATGGTTTGAATACAATCGACTGGACTGATTCTTTGAAAGAAACACAACGAAATTGGATAGGACGAAGCGAAGGTGCGGAAATGACTTTCAAGGTAAAAGATTCTGATCTTTTGCTGGAAGTTTTCACCACTCGTGCCGATACCATTTATGGA
>DAIOHI010000002.1:617-24799 GCA_036744815.1 Paludibacteraceae bacterium | reverse complement strand
TTATATCAAAATTCCTATGAAAATATTGACGATGAGTTTCCCTATCTGGACTTATCTTTAAAACAATTAGGTATCCCATATTGGGACGTTTTGCAAGTAGCAACGGATAAAGGCTATGTCTATATTGAATTAACAGCCGATAAAGAACGTTTTAAAGAATTGGCTTTATGAAATTGTTTGACGAATATATCGATACAGAAGATATCAAAGCGGAAACAATCGTTTCTCAATTGGACTTAAGGGAATTTAATGTCCGGAATCGGGGAATCTTTTATCGTAATTATTCGGATGATTTAATAAATATTACAAACGAAAATAATGTACCTTTGATCGAATTGTCTCGTGATGGTACATTTCATCTACTACCCGAAAGTTTATTTTTTAAAGAAAACCGGCTAAAAATAAACGATAAATATGTCCTACGTGAAGAAAACAAAGAACTAAGAGAAGAAAAAAGAAAAATCGAGTTATTTTTTCAGCCATTCGAAACAAAATATTTTCATTTAAGTCTCGAAATAGAATCGCGTCTCAACGAAATTGCAGAAAAAGGAAATCGCTTTTTCGATAAATTTCTGTTCGAAGAAATAGATACCAATTCCCCCAATATATATATACAAAAAACATTGTCATTGTTTCCATATTTGAGTGAACTCAAAGGAAACCTTGATTTATTGAGAGCGATACTGAAAATTATCTTTTCAACTGAAGTGGAAATTTTGAAAGACGGTTTATCCCTATTTATCATTGTTCACAAAAGAAGATTAGCTAAAGATAAATATTTTCTAATGGACGACCAAGTTGCTGAGTTTTTTGAATTTTTCACGGAATGGTTTCTGCCAATCGAAGCAGATTTCGATTTTAGGATAAAAGATTATCAGGAAAATTTTACATTAGGAAATCCTCTTCTTTTAGATTATAACACGCATTTTTATTTATAAGGGATGTTTCATGATTGTATGTTTGTTGCCCCTTTATTACCAAAAGTAGTTATTATAAAGAATTGATAAGTTTTTGGTTTAGAATGAAGTTTATTATAAAGTTCATGTATGCATTCTCTATATTGATAGCCTCCGATAACAGCTCTCCCTTAAATTATTTAAAGTTTTATTCATTACCTGAGTCAGTTGCTTAAAAATATCATTCGGTAATCAGTTTTATCCAATAGATATCTCTATAGTCATCTTGAATCGAGTATCAATGATTCAGTTTAAAGCTAGGTAATATTTTTCGTGTTATCTCTTTTTTCGACGATAGTTTATAATGTTTGGCTGGGGAATAACTCTACTAAATAGAATTGAAACGTTGCGATGATTGTCCTTTATGAAGACATTGGCAAATGTGAAAAGGTCAAAACAACTTCAATGGTTAAAATGTTTATAATTCTTATTTTTATTATATTTTTGTATTTGAAGTCATATAGATATAAATATTAAAACGAAGAGAGTGTTTTTTGCATTGTTGCAAAACTCAAAAAACATTCTTTCTCTTATGTACAAAACGCTTGACAAAAATGTAATATAAAAAATATAAATCCTTGTTTGTCCATGTGAAGACGAAAATTATAGACAAAAAAGTTGTTTGTAGAGGTATAAAAGTATTTTATGCAAGCTAAAAAATAAGTGTTCAATAATGATGATAGTCATACTAGAATTTTGCGGAGAAGAAATGGAATCCTATACACGCAAAATGGATTGGACATTGTTAACCTTAAGAAAAGCCAATGTCACTACTGATGACCTGTTTGTCAATCTGTGGGTGTAAGTTTTGATTCTAAAAAGTTCAGAGAGATAAATGCTGAGAGTGTGAATAACACCTAATGCGGTTTTGAATTCTCTAAGTGGGAATAATTATGATGCGGTTATTTAATCAAGAACTTTATGAGTGAAGAGATATACTATTGAAGGGCAAAATGTTTTGTTGAATTCATACAAAACCTTACTAACTATATTTGAAAAATTAGTATGAAACAGGTTTTCTTCTAATGATATTTTAAATGAAAAAGTCTATATATGACTTCTTTTTATCTAATACTTAAAATATGAAACACATTCGTTACATCTTAACTTTAGTGTTGTTTTTTCAATACACATGCTTGTCTGGCTATAATATACGTCAAATATCGAACAATGATGGCTTATCGAATAGTGCAGTGTTGTCCATTTTTCAAGACAGTCAAGGTCTCATGTGGTTTGGAACTGTTGATGGGCTAAATTTATTTAACGGATCAAATGTGTTTCTATATAAGCCGATAAAAAACAATAATCTATCGGGAAATTTAATAGAGGACATAGTTGAAACAGAAAACAAAATTCTTTGGATACAAACAAATTATGGAATAAACAGAATTGATACTAAAAGTAAAGATGTAAATTATTACTCATATTTTATAGGAAAAACTTTTCTTCGTGAGATAGGAAATAATATATTGATAATTTTAAAAGACGATAATGTCTTGTATTACTATCATCCTATTCGCAATGAGATTTTAAAAACAGATATACTAAATTTTAAGTTTTCCGATTTGTCAACCTGTTTAGTCAATGGAAATATGTTGACACTATTAATGTTCGACGGGACAATCAAAAATTTCGAGATAATAATAAATGAAAATTCGTTTCTTAGTTTACACGAAAAATTATCGACAAAGCTACCACACACTGTTCTCTGCGGATTTTATGAGGAAAATGCATTTTATTATATTAGTACGAATTATAATTTGTACGAATTTACTCCTCATTCCTTCAAAAACACTTATATCACCAATTTAAAAAAAGAACTCAGCCAAAAAGGCGATGTTTCATCCATAATCAAGTACAAGAATGATTTTTTTATCAGTTTTAAAACCAATGGAATTATTCGATTAAAATATATTCCTGAAATTGGAGAAAGGTACAAAATAGAAGAAATCCCGATTAATGCCGGCGTTTTTAAAATATATAAAGATAAAAGCCAAGATATTGTGTGGATTGGAACAGATGGGCAGGGTGTTTTTCTCCTTTACGATAGCCCTTACACTGTCAATACTTATACACTCAATAATATTTTTTATAAATCAGATAAGCCTGTACGTGCACTTTTGGTTGATAAAGAAAACACGCTTTGGATTGGGACAAAAGGCGATGGAATTCTGAAAATACATGACTTTGATTATACAACAATATCTAATAAACGTATAGAGCAAATTAACACAGACAATTCTGTTTTATCGAACAATAGTGTATATGCTTTCTGTAATAGTCTGAAAAATATTATTTGGATTGGACATGAAGAGGGTTTACAGTATTATTCTTTCAAAGAAAAACAAATAAAAAAGCTTCATCTCAAGCTCGATGGTAAATCATTAAAACATATACATTCTATTTGTGAATTGAATGATTCTACCATTTGGTTGGCTTCAGTAGGCATGGGGATTATTGGAGCTACTGTTGTTGGATCTGATAATATAGAGATAAAAAACGTTAAGCAAATCTATCTGGAAGATGGAAAAGAAAACTATAATCATTTTTTCACTAATAAAATTGTAGATAACGAAACTATTCTTTACGGAAACAGAAGTCATGGATTGTGTCTGTTTAATCCTAGTACATTGGAACTTTCTTCAATTTTATTTGGCAATGAAGCTAGTAATCAACTTTTAAATGATGTCTTTACTGTTTATAAAGATGGGGATAATAACATCTGGTGTGGAACCAGCTATGGCTTGGTAAAATATACGCCCAAAAAAGAAATAATTGTTTTTAATGAAAAAAATGGCTTTCCAAATAATACAATACATGGTATATTAGCTGATTCTGATAACTATCTTTGGCTTAGTACAAACAACGGGATCATTCGTTTCGATACACATAAAGAAATGATTCAAGTTTATAACATGCAAAGTGGATTGAAAGTGTCTGAATTCAGTGATGGGGCATATTATAAAGATCCCAAGACAGGGAATCTGCTTTTTGGAGGCATTTCTGGTTTTGTGAGTATTTCCGAAACTAACTACAGATCTCCCGTGTTTCTACCTGAAATTAAGTTTAATAATCTAAGTATTTTTGGACTAGAGTACAATTTACACGACTTTACTAAAACACGAAAAGGTCAAACAATGCTGGACTTGAAGCACAATCAGAATTTTTTTACCATATCATTTTCAGCCAATGATTATATTGATGGCAATAATTACGACTATCTATATCAATTGGAAGGTCAAAACGAATGGATTAATAACGAAAATAGTAAATCCATTTCATTTATTAACATAACTCCACAACGATATACCCTTTCAGTAAAGTATATAAATAAAGTAACAGGCTACGAAAGTCCCATTTATCAATTGTTCATTAATATTCGTCCTCCGTGGTATTTGTCTATTGTCGCCTATGTTATTTATCTTGTACTGTTTTTGGCAACGATAGTCTTGATTATACAACACTTTATTCGCAAAAATAGAAAAAAGCGTCTTGCTGCACTTGAGAAAATGCGCCAAAGACATCAAGAAGAAGTGCATGAGTCAAAATTACGTTTCTTTACAAACATAGCACATGAATTTTGCACTCCATTAACGTTAATATATGGTCCTTGTAATCGTATATTATCGCATACCACATCCGACCGTTTTGTAAGAGAAAACGCACAGGTAATTCAACGAAACACTGAACGTTTGAATGGCTTAATTCAAGAATTGATAGAGTTTCGTAGAATAGAAACCGGAAACCGGAAGCCTCGGATAGAAGCTGTTTCAATAACTCAATTGTTTTATGACATTATTAAATCCTTCTCGGAAGCAATAAAAATGAGAGGTTTCTACTTTGAACATGAGATAGAACCAGAGCTTTTATGGAATACCGATAGGGACTTCCTTTATACTGTTATTACAAATCTCCTTTCAAATGCGTTGAAGTACACAAATTTTTCCGGAACGATAAAAATGTGTGCAGGACAAGAAAACGATTTATTAGTAATTACGATCAGCAATACGGGAAAAGGAATTAAAAAAGAAGATTATGACCGAATTTTCGACCGATATAGTATATTGGATAATTTTGAGAATAAAGAAGATAATTCCATCTCTCGAAATGGTCTTGGATTAGCTATTTCGTACAATCTGATAAAATTGTTAAATGGAGAAATAGATATTAAAAGCGAATTAAATAGAGAAACTTCATTCATAATAAAACTTCCTTTAAATAAATTATCAACACAAACTGAAAACACTTCGGTGCTACCTAATGTGACAATTTCGCAGGAACCAGTCAAAACTATATTCGAACTACCTCATTATTCTATTGACAGAAAAAAACAAACGATTTTTATCATTGATGATGATATTGAAATACTATGGTTGATTTGTGAAATATTTAAAAATGACTTTAATGTTGTCCCTTTCGAATCAATCAACTCCATAGAAGAATTATTGGAAGACATTTATCCGGATATTGTGATTAGTGATATTATGATGCCTGGATTAGATGGAATTAGTATAGTAAAAGAAATCAAAAGCTCTAAAGTGACAAACCATATTCCTTTAATTTTAATTTCAGCAAAACATGATATTGAAGAACAGATAAAAGGACTTGATGCCGGAGCAGAAATGTATATTACTGTTGACTTTCTCAAAGTTTCCGTTAACCGATTGATTGCACGAAAAGAAAGCTTGAAAGATTATTATGCTTCATCCATAAGTACATTTGATTTGATAGGAGGGAAAAAGATGCATAAAGAAGATAAGAGGTTT
Source organism: Paludibacteraceae bacterium (assembly GCA_036744815.1). Taxonomy (GTDB): domain Bacteria; phylum Bacteroidota; class Bacteroidia; order Bacteroidales; family Paludibacteraceae; genus H1. The sequence goes on along the minus strand of DAIOHI010000002.1, from coordinate 19,077 downwards.
TTAGAAAAAATTTTAGAAATCATTAATGAAAACCTTCTTGAAAAGCAGCTCTCTGCAAAATTTATTGCGGATAAAATGAACATCAGTACTCGCCAGTTATATCGAAAAGTAAATGAATTAGGAGAAACAAGCTTAGCAGATATGATAAAAGATTGCAAACTTCATATGGCGAAAAATTTATTGCTGAATACAAAAATGACAATTGACGAAGTTGCATATAATTCTGGTTTTTCAAATAGAGCAACCTTTTATAATGTTTTTTCTTCAAGGTTTAGCTGCACACCTAAAGATTATCGAGATAAAATAGGCATCGATAATTAGTCCTTAATAAATTAGTATATATGAATTATAGTGCATCACACGTAATATCTTTGACGCAATCATTTCTTGTCATTAGATAAGACTACTTTGGCACGATTTTATACAATAGAGACAACCTTTGATGTCTATTTTTGTGCATAGCATTGGCAACAAGCAACAGTTGCCAATGTTTAATGTTAATCTTAATATAATACATTTATGTGCAAAGTTGTAAAAATCGTCACCTCTTTTTTTGTCTTGCTCTTGTGTACATTCCACGTATATGGGCGAAATCAATCAGGACAACAATTAAACAATCCAATTCAGATTGTTGGTACAGTTATCGATCCTAATGGAGAACCAGCAATCGGTGTGACTATCCGTTTAAAAGAAACTAATCAAGGGACTATAACAAATAGTGATGGTGTGTTTATTCTAAATGCTCCAGCCAATGGCGTGTTAATTGTTAGCTATTTAGGATATAAAACAGAAGAAATACCAATCAATGGAAAACAAAGCATAAAGCATCAGCTTCAAATAGATGATAACGTATTAGATGAAGTTGTGGCTGTGGGATATGGAACACAGCGCAAAATTTCAACTATTGGAGCGCAATCAGGCATAAAAGACATGGGCGAAATGAAACAGCCGGTATCTAATATAGGCTCAGTACTCGCTGGGCGTATTGCCGGAGTTATTGGTATTCAAGGTAGTGGAGAAGCCGGAAAAGATGATAATACACAAATATGGATTCGAGGTGTATCCACAACCACTAACACAACTCCGCTAGTATTGGTAGATGGAGTTGAGCGATCATTTAATAATATAGATCCGGAAGATATAGAGTCTTTTCAAGTACTAAAAGACGCTTCTGCAACAGCTGTTTATGGTGTGAAAGGAGCAAATGGCGTTATTTTGATAAATACAAAGAAAGGTACAATGGGGAAGCCGCGTGTAAAAGTAGAATATAATAGCGGTATAACAAGTTTTACCAAGATACCCGAAATGGCAGACGGAGTTACCTACTTACAAATGGCGAACGAAGCTGCTATGAACAAAGGAGAAAAACCAATATATTCGGAAGAATACATTCGCAAAACCTACACACAAGAAGATCCTTACCTTTATCCAAATGTCAACTGGATGAAAGAAATTTTCCGAGATCATGGTACTTACCAAAAAGCAAATGTAAATGTGAGAGGCGGATCCGAATTTGCTCAATTCTATTCTTCTTTGGGCTATTATAATGAAGGTGGACTTTACGAGGTTCGTCCGCAAGAAAAATACGATGGCAGCATGACTTTTAATCGCGTCAATTTTGTTACAAATTTGACTATGCAAGCCAGTAAAACTACCCTTGTGGAATTTGGAGTAAAAGGAGAGATTTCAGACTACAACACACCTTATTATAGTGCAGAGGATGTTTTCAAAATGATAACGAGGACATATCCCACGATGTATCCTGTTACCTATCCTGATGGGAAAATTCCTTATTGGGATACCGGAGGAGGAATACACACTCCCTACGCAATGGTTTATCGTATGGGAACTAATAAACGTAATACAAGTGAAACTCGGGCCGATTTACGGATAAATCAAAAACTGAATTTCTTGCTTGAAGGTTTAAGTGCTCGAGCTTTGATTGCTTACGATTTCTATATGAGAAATGATATTCAGAGAATAGGAACTAATCCCATTAGATATATTGCCGAAGGAAGAGATGACAATGGCGAGTTAATATTGAGGCGTACCGATAATTACCAAGGAGAAGAAAGCTGGAATTACAATAAAAATGGATGGGGACATCGTCAGTATTATTTAGAAACAGCATTGGATTATGAGCATATTTTTGGACAAAAACACAGAGTAAATGGAATGCTGCTGTACAATATGACCGATTATTCTAATGTAACTGCCGGAACGCTTATGCATGCGATGCCTTTCCGTAATATGGGTATTGCAGGGCGTGGTACCTATTCGTATGATGATAGGTATTTTGGAGAAGCAAATTTTGGTTACAATGGTGCTGAAAATTTTACTCCTGGAAAGCGTTTCGGTTTTTTCCCCTCTTTTGGTATTGCATGGGTGCCTTCTAACGAGAAGTTTTTTGAACCAATTTCGAATTATTTGAACTTTCTGAAGTTTCGCTTTTCATGGGGGCAAGCAGGCAATAGCACACTCGACACAGAAAGAAGAGGTGAGAACAACGAACGCTTTGTATATAACTCGACAGTAGATAGTGGCAGTGGATATACATTTGGAGAGGATAGAGGAACTTCTTATGGTGGATTGCAAATAGGACGTACGGGTGTGGACGTTACATGGGAAACTTCAACAAAGACAAATCTTGGCGTAGATTTTAATCTGTGGAATAACGATCTGACTTTTCAAATAGATTTTTTTAAAGAACATCGAGACAATATATTTTTACGAAGGCAAGCTGTCCCTACGTACATTGGTATTGTGACACTTCCTTATGGAAACCTAGGAATCGTTGATAATAGAGGATTTGAAGTAACGGCAGATTTGACTAAACATTTGGGAGATTTTCTTGTGATGTTTAGGGGAAATTTTTCTTTCAATAAGAACAAAATCATAGAGGACGATACGCCAAACAAACCTTACGAATGGCTGGATTCTAGAGGATTCTCTCTGAATACTAGATTTGGCTATATATGTGATGGCTTTTATACAGAAGAAGATATTAATAATCCAGATGTAGCCAAGCCTCAAGGAATAGTAGTTAAAGCAGGAGATTTAAAATATCGGAATTTGAATCCTGAAGACGATAATATTATTGATGCTTCGGATAAAACTTACATCGGATATCCATCTGTTCCGCAAATAGTTTATGGATTAGGTACTACTGTTGGATATAAGAATTTTACACTCGGCGTGTTTTTTCAAGGAGTGGCTCAACGAAGCATATCATTAAGTGCTTCTGATTTTAAACCGTTCTCAGATAGTTCTGTGAAAGGAAATCTTTATGCAAATATTGTAGAACGCTGGACGGAAGATAATCCAAGTCAAAATTCCTTGTGGCCTCGCTTAGATTATGGCTTGACTACAAATGCCGAAAATTATGCCGAAAGCACTTTCTGGATTCATGATGGATCTTATATGCGGTTGAAAACTTTAGATCTAAGTTACAATATACCTGAACGAATCAGTAAGAAACTGAAATTAAACAACGTGAGAGTTTATTTTCTTGGATATAATCTACTTACTTTCACCAAATTCGATATGTGGGATGTGGAATTGACCGATGGAACAGGATCAAAATATCCTAATATAAAAACATATAGTATTGGTTTGAATTTTTCATTCTAAAAAATAAATGAATAATTATGAATAACAATAATAAATATATTAGAAATTTCTTCATTGCTTGTGCTTTTTTGGTTTCAATATCGGCTTGCGATAGTTTTTTCGATAACGAACCGGATAATTTGAGGACAATAGAGCAAGTATTCGAAAGAAGAGAAAGTTCGCTTCAGTTTCTAGCAAATGTTTACTCTTATATTCGTCCTGTTTACGAATGGAGTAATCAGACAATATGGGCAGGAATCTGCGATGAAATCGATGTTACATATTCAGATTATGAAATTTCGAAAATAAATCTAGGACTTTTAGCTCCGGATAAAGAAGGATTATATTATGGAAATCTGTGGAGTCATTACTATCCTGGAATTAGGGCGGCAACATATTTTATGCAAAATATCGACAAGAATATAGAAATGAGTGAAACCGAGAAAAATCGCTGTAAAGCAGAAGCGCGTGCTTTAAGAGCATGGTTTTATTTTTGTCTGGTACGTCAGTATGGTCCGGTAGTTATTGTCCCCGATCAATTAGTTAATGCAGATGCATCTACTGATGATATGCAATTCCCTCGTTCGTCAATAAAAACTTGTTTCGACTATATAGTGACAGAAATAGATGCTGTAATAAAAATGAATGCTCTACTTTTCGAAAGCTCTAATGGAAATCTTATTATTGATGCAGTTGGAAATAATTACGGTAGAGTTACTGAGGCGTTTTGTAAATCTATAAAAGCACGTGCATTATTGTATGCGGCAAGTGATTTTTATAATCGCGATCGAACACTGCAAATGTTCAAAGACTTCAAAAATGTTGATGGAGCATATTTGTTTGATTATACCGATGCAGACAGAAAAGAGCGTTGGGAAGCCGCAGCAAAAGCTTCAAAAGAAATCTTTAGTTATTCGTACACTCTGCATAAAGAAAATGATGCTAATGGAGTCTATGACCCGTATAAATCGTATCAAAATTTATTCGTTGTTGATAGAAATAGTGAAATAATATTTGCGAAGCCGGCAGGAGGCTTTTGGGAACAAGATCGAGCCTCTTCGCCTGGATGGGGAGTGCTTCAGGAAATGGTTGATGATTATTTTACAAAAACAGGTTATCCTTTATTAAAAGACGCATCCGGAAAGCTTTATGCTGAAGATGGATCTTATACAGAAGAAGGTTTTAGCACGATAGCTGGAGATGATGGTTATACACAAAAAGGAACCTATAAAATGTATTGTAATCGTGAACCTCGCTTCTATATGTCTATTTGCTTTAATAACAGCCGATGGATGTCCGATTATAACAACGGAACGGTAGAATTTTTCTATGGAGGTAACAGTGGAAGGACACAGTCAGAAACACGAAATTACACACAGACAGGTTATTTGTGTCGTAAGTTTGTAAACCCAAAAAGTAATGTGCAGACCGGGCAATTGGTCGAACATGCCGCAGTCATATTCCGGTTGGGCGAATTTTATTTAAATTATGCAGAAGCGCTAAATGAGGCTGATTATGCGGGCAATAAAACAGAAATTCTATATTATCTGAATGCTATCAGAACACGTGCCGGTATTCCTGCATATGGAAGCAATATCACAATAGGAGAATTACCCGTGCCAGCAAACCATGAAGCCATGCGTGAAGCTATACGTCGCGAACGTCGTGTAGAATTGGCTTTCGAAGAAGCTCGCTATTTTGACTGCATACGCTGGGCTATTGCTAGCGAAAAATTTGACGGACAAAAGCACGGTATGAATGCGAACGACTCTCGAGGGAAAGATTTTTTCCATCAACGTACTGCTTTTGAATCTAGAGTGTTCAAAGATTATTATTTATTATGGCCCATTCCTTTGAGTGAAATATACAAGGGAAAAATGTTAGTCCAAAATCCAAGCTGGAGTTCAATCAGTTCAAAAGACATGGACGAATAGATAGATTTATTTGAAAAATCAATTAATTTAAATCACATGAAGACAACATATTTTTCAGTCCTTATTTTGCTGATGGCGGTAATGACTTCCTGCTATGATTTCGATTGGAATTTCGATCATGAAACAACATTAAGCAAAATTGAAATAATCTCATCCGAACAGTCGGTGGATATTACTGTAAATTATACGGATAGTACAACTAATTTAGGTCGGGAAATTCGATTAGAATGGGATGCCTCAAAGGCAGCCGATCATTCAAAAGTATTTTACGAAGTCCTGTTCTACAATAATTCTCAGAGTTTAGACAGTCCTTTTTACAAAATGATAACTGGATTCGGACAAATAGAAAATTTTCTGATTTTAAATGAGAAAGAATTAAATATTATTGCAGAAAAAGCAGGTATTCCTCAAAAAAAATCAGGAAGTATTATTTGGAAAGTACGGGCTTCGAATGGAATAAATGAACTATTCAGTGCTAATTATCAAACGATTAATATATCGCGTCCAGATGGTTTTGCTTATTATCCTGATAAAATGCTTATTGAAGGTGCTGCAATTGGTACAGATATGTCATTAGAATTGAAGAAAAGTGGACAGAAAGAAGCGGGAGAATATGAATTATTCTTCTATTTGGCGGAAGGTAATTTTTACTTGACGGAAAAGGGTAGCGAGCGCCGTTTTTATATTTCGCAGGATGGTAAAATCTCCGAATTATTCGGAAGCGATAAAGAATCACTTACAAATACACCTATTACAACAAATAAAATACATCGCCTGAAAGTAAATTTTAAAAAATCGACAGCAACAATTGTTGCAATTGAATCGGTTGGAGTTTGGTACAGTGGAACTAACAGTGTTTTAGGTGAAATGCAACAAGAAAACGAGAAAGTTCCTTATTGGAGTTTGGTCAAAAAACTGGAACTTATCAGTGTTGGTGGATTTCCTGATTATCGTTATAAGTTTAGAATCGATCAGAAAAATATGAAAGGCGAAAATTCTTTTTCTTTTTGGGGATACAGTTCATTAACAGCACCCAACCAAGGTGAAAATACACAATCCAACTATTTTTATCTTTATGAAGTAGATAGCAGCCAATCGAACTATTGCTTCAAATTTAGCAGAACAGATCATGATCAACATGAATTAAAAATTGATGCTGATTTTCGTCCTGAGACAGATTACTTTAAACATTCGATAACACAGTGGTAGAATAAATCAACAATCGGTTTCTTGATTGATACCAACTCTGTCAAAAGCCGATTGTAATAGTTTAATATAAACATTAAAAATATCTTTTATTATGAAAACAAAGATTACTATGATTGAAAAGCTGAGAAATGCATTGTTTTTACTTCTTGCAGTTTGCAGTTTTGTACAACTGAGTGCACAAACATTCGAAGCTGAAAGTTTTGCAGGAAGTTTATATGCAGAAGTAAAAGACGCAGAACTTTTTTCTGGAGGAAAATTTATTACTCTAAATGCAGCTTATGGTTCGTATGTGCAATATGTGGTAACTGTAACTAATGCTGGAACTTATGATTTTGCTATTGATTATGCAACGATGAATATTCGGCGCATGTATATTCAGGTTGAAAATTACATGCCGATAATAGCCGAATTTGATGTGCTTACTGGTTCTTGGGACGGTTCTATGGGAGAAGATGAAGATGGAAATCCACTTGAAGGAATAAAAACAAAAACGATTCAAGTATATTTGAATCAAGGTGAAAATACGATTGAGATAGGTGCTTTCGACGCACCAGAAGAAAGCTTTGCTCCCAATTTTGATAAGTTTACTATTACTCCCTCAGCTGTAAGCATTCCTGTGCCAACTACATTACCCACATCTATTGTAAAAGAGGCGGAAAGTGCAACTGTAGTGTCGGCAAACGTTAAAGATGCGGAATGTTATTCGGGTGGGAAAGGTGTTTTTGACGTAAGTGCTTCGAGCGAATTGATATTCGAAAACATAAATGTAGCTAGCGAAGGTGTTTACGATTTAACTGTGTACTACACCACATTTCAAGGAAGAAATTTGCAAGCAAAAGCGAATAATTACGAAAAGACCATTGTCAAATGCAAAATAAATCTACCATACTGGACTTGTCCCGAAGAGGGAAAAGAAGACGAACATTTATCGGATACCCATCCAATAATTTTGAAAAAGACAGCACAAATTTATCTGAAAGCTGGAAACAACAAAGTCAGTATAGGAGGATATAAATCGCATGGACCGAATATTGATAAAATAGAGATTGTAAAATCGGGATATGTTATGGATGAGCCTGAATACGAAGTGCTTTCATCAGTATTTGATTATACTGATAATGTTCTTAATTTCAAAACAGACATTACTGAATTGCAAATTACGGATAGCACCAACTTGTCTTATCTAATTGATAATAATGAATATACAACTTACGTAGTAAATGGCGTTTCTTCCACCCAAATAGTGGCAAAGTTAGCTTATCCAATTATACTCACCGGATATGCAGTTGCAGGTACGCTCAATGGCTCAAATGACTTGTTAGATGACTGGATAGTAGAATCATCGCAAAATGGAAGCTCTTGGACTACGGTTTCAAGCACGCAAACAACCAATTCTGGATTTTTTCGTAAAGTTACAACAGGACATAAGTTTGACAACGAAAATACGGTTAGCGCTCAATACTATCGATTGACAGCCACAGGAAATAATAAAGTTGAAGTTGGAGAATGGCAACTGTTCGGTTCGCCTTATCTAAGTGCAGAACAGCATTTCCCCGAGGACGGTCTTATGAAAAATGTAGATTTTGAAAATATTTTAAGCTCAGCAATGGGAGATCCAGATGGGTTTAATCGTGGAACATGGAATGAAGTCTTTGAAAATGTGTTTGATAAAAAACTCAATACGACTTATACCGTTGTAGATCAGAAAAATTTTTATATTCAATTTGAAACCCCGGATCCGATTGAATTAAAAAGTTACTCATTGACCGGACGTTTCGATTTTGTGAATCGCAATCCGTCAAAATGGAAATTGGAAGCTTATGAGCCCGTAAGCGGAGATTGGTCTGTGTTAGATTCTCGCGAAGACATATTATTCCCTACGGAAGGTTCTACTTTGATGTTTAATATTCAAGATCCGATTAAAACTATTTTATATAAGCTGTCGGTTGAAGATACTGCCGGAGATGGAACTTCTAACTTGGTTCAATGGCAGATGTTTGAAGACTGGTTTGGAATAAATCGACCGATTATTACAAGTAATAATCAAATATTTGCACCGAATAGTGATATAAAAGTATTCTCTCAAAAAGGGAAAATTTTGATTCGGTCTGAAAAAGAGAAATCACTTTATTATACAGTGTTTGGTTTAAATGGACAAGTTGTCAAAAAAGGAATTTCTAACTTAGGATTAACTTCCGTTGATATAAATAATGGATTGTATATTGTCAGAGTTGGGGATAAAGTAGAAAAAATTCTTGTCAAATAACATCTAAAAGATCTTCAAATAAAAAACTCACTGCGTGATTATATTTGTTACGCAGTGAGTTAAATTCTTTTTCGAAATAATTAAAAATAAAAACATGCTTCGTTATTTTTATATATTACTTTTCTTTGGACTGTTACTAAATATACCGATTTTTGGCAGCAACTTACCAAAGATAATATCTTCTCCTGATGGCAAAATACAGGTTCAGCTATTTTTGAAGAATGATTCTTTGTTTTACAAAGCCTATTATAATCTTAAGGTTGTTGTTGATGATTCAAATATAGGAATAAATTATACAGGAGGGAGTTTTTTGAACAATCTTACTGTTGATCAAGTTTCTACGGCTTCAGTTAACGAAACCTATTCTCTTCCGTCAGGGAAAACAGACTCGTATCGTAATTATTATAACGAAGTTGTTGTAACATTTAAAAGCGTTATCTCGACAATGAACGTAATATTTCGAGTGTACAATGATGGTTTCGCATTCCGCTATACTTCCCCTACCGTATCTTCTTTAGATATTGCTATTCAAAAAGAAAACAGTTTTGTAAATATAAAAGATTTCGAATCGTCATGGGTTCAAAAGTATCACATTGATTATTCTTGGTATTACGAAAAACGGGATTGGAATTCTAATTTCACACAACACGAACTAAATACACCGGCGTTAGTAAAATCGGGTGACACTTATATCTTAATAACCGAAGCTGCAAATTATGGAAACTACGCATCGTCAAAATTTATTGCAAATTCAAAAACAGGAAGCTATAATTTTGAACCTGTTGGTAGCATCTCGACTAAAATGCCATTCGAAACCCCTTGGCGAGTTGTTATGCTCGGAGAAATGACGAAAATTGTAGAGTCTGTCATGATAGAAAATCTAAATCCGCCAACCGAATCTAACGATATTTCATGGATAGAGCCAGGGCGCGTTGCGTGGGATTGGGGAGGAGAAGACGCCCAAAATACAATTGGCTTTGAAATATCCAAAAGTTATATCGATCTAGCTGCTCGTATGGGTTGGGAGTATTATAATCTTGATGATGGTTGGGATAGCAATCGGGCTGACTACAGCCTTGCTGACATCGTAAATTACGCCAATGAGAAAGGAATAAAACTTATTGTGTGGACGCACAATAATCGTTTTCACAATAATCGACAAGATATTTACAATAAATTGAAAGAATGGAAAGACCTCGGAGTGGCTGGTGTTAAAGTCGATTTTTGGGACGGGGATGATCAGGCAACAATGCAGAAATATGATAAATTGATGGATGTTACAGCAGAATTGCAGATGGTGGTAAACCTGCATGGTTGTACAAAACCTTCGGGCACGCGTCGGCGCTGGCCTCATCTGTTGACAACAGAAGCAGTGCTAGGAGGAGAGTTTTATTATGGCGATACTCCACAAATGGTACATGCGAAGCATAACATAAGCGTGGCGTTGACCCGCAATGTAATCGGATCGATGGATTTTACGCCTTGTGATTTTGCAAAAAAGGACGGACGAGTGCAACAGGAAACATCATGGGCACAGCAAGTCGCGCATACTATTGCTTTCGAATCGGGACTTCAGTACTTCCTCGATCATCCGAATAATTATAAGTATCATATTGCCGAATCATTTTTAAAACGTATCCCTGTTGCATGGAACGAAATAAAATGCCTCGAAGCCGAACCTGATAAATACGTTACAATTGCACGCAGAAAAGGTGCGGATTGGTATGTAGCTTCACTTGCAAACGAAGCGCGGGAGTTAAAACTTAACTTGTCGTTTTTGGAAGCAGGAAAAAGTTACAATGCATATATATATAAGGATGGAGATTGTAAGTCTGAAATCAAGTTTGAATACAAGTCGAATTTAGGTAATCAGAATTTACTTACAATAGCCATTATAGAGTCAGGTGGTGTTACTGTACATTTAACAGAACAAACGAAGTTGCCAAAGCCTAATTTTCAAAAATATGAGGCTGAAAATGCAGTTACCTACGGTTCAAAACCTACTGATCCCGATAAACTTTGTTCGGGTGGTAAATATGTAACTAATCTAGGAAAACTTAACAAGTTGAAGTTTACGAATATCAATGTTGACGAAGATGGCGATTACGCGTTAACCGTGTTTTATATGAGCGATAGTGAAACATCCTCCTATGTTAAAATAAACGATGAAACATCACCTCTTTATTATGATTTTATGAATACAGGTGGCGAAACCGGACGTTTTCTTGCTATTAAAACGATAGTCCTACCGCTCAAAAAAGGGAACAATAGCATCGAATTTGGAAACGCACAAGGATTCTGTCCGAATATCGATCGTATTACATTGAAACCATTAGTAGATAAAACGGATGTGGAAAGTTCTCTTAATCCTATAAACTTCAAAAATAGATTTGATTGGTTTTTGCAGGCGGATGGCGTAGTTTTAAATGCAAGTTTCGAAGGAAAGTATTCTGTTTTCGATTTACATGGTAAAAAAACACAAACAGGACAAATTGCTAAAGGCGATAATTTCATAAATAATCTCAAATCTGGAATTTATATCATTAATTTGAGTTCCGGATTTGAATCTTATTCTTTTAAGATAAGATTATAGTGATAATTCAAGAAGCGAAACAATATAATTCAAATTAGAGTGAAAATCAAATATTTATTATTGTCATTATTATTGATCTTATTCACGGTTCAATATACTAATGCAGAAAATGTATTAAAGATTTTAGCTATCGGAAATAGTTTTTCTGAAGATGCAGTAGAGCAGTATTTATACGAATTAGGTCAAAGTAGCGGAGATAGTTTGGTTATTGGAAACGCATATATAGGTGGTTGTTCCATTGATACGCATTGGGATAACACAAAAAGTAATAAATCTGATTATTCGTTCAGAAAAATTGTGGGTGGAAAAAAGACAACATTGAATAATGTCACTTTGGAAAACTGTATTACCAATGAAGATTGGGATATTATAACATTCCAACAAGTAAGTCAAAATTCGGGTATGTATTCGACATACACAAATCTACCCAATTTGCTACAATATGTGAAAGGGAAAGCAAGAAATAATCAGCTTCGTTTTGCATTCCATATGACTTGGGCATATGCTCAAAACTCCAATCATAGTGGCTTTGCTAATTATAATAATAATCAGCAAACCATGTATAATGCTATTGTATCTACGGTCGGACAAATAATTTCAAGCAATAACGAAATAGATATTCTTATTCCTTCGGGAACTGCCATTCAAAATGGTAGAACGAGTTTGCTAGGCGACACTTTTTGTCGCGATGGCTATCATTTATCCTATACCGTAGGACGTTACACAGCAGCTTGCACATGGTATGAAACCTTAACAGGTAAAAGTGTATTGGAAAATAAATATGTTCCGACAACAATAGGACAAGAAGAAGCGCTGATAGCCAAAAAGGCTGCGCACTACGCTGCTCTTAACTATGAATCGGTAACTCCTATAGACAATAATTTCTACGAAGGGAAAAATACAACAAAATTGGATAGTCCGATAAAAATAAGTTTCGGAGCGTCTGTGTCTCACGCTGATTGGAATAACATGAGTTCTCCAAGCAGCGGAATTATACTTAATTTAAAAGATGTATCAGGAAATCCTACCGAAGTAACGATAGCGATATCGGATGCCTTTGGTGATGTGAATTATGTAGGTCCAAGTTCGACTAATACGATAATGAATATGCCTTCGGATGTGTCTTCTTCTAGCTTTTGGGGAAACGGGCAAGGAAGTTTCTCGGGTAAAACTGAACCAACGAGCGGCTTTTTACTATCTCATTTAAATCCTGATTATGACTATATCTTTCATCTATTCTCTTCTCGAACAGGAGCTAATGATAATAGAGAAACTTCTTTTACGATTAAAGGAAAGAGTCAGATTGTTTATAAAATAAATTCGACAAATAACCAAACTCTTGTTTCCACAGAAAAAATTTCTTCGGATGAAAATGATGAAATAGAAATCCGTTTGGAAGCAGGCTCTAATAATAACAATTCGGATAAATTTTATTACATAAATGCCTTAATGATTTCGGCTGAAGGAAAGCAGACCGATATAGGATCAGTTAAGGAAAAGGCGACCAAATTATATCCCAATCCTGTAACAAGCAGAATTAATTTAGAGAACATACCATCCGAATCAGTAGTAGATATATACAATTTTATGGGGCAAAAAGTATTGACTGATAATATGAAGAATCGAGATTATATAGATGTTTCTGCTACTAATATTGTTCCCGGATGCTACATTCTCGTAATAGATCAACAGCGAATACCTTTTGTTAAAAAATAGATTGCCAAACTATATAAAGATGAAGATATCGTACAACATATTAATTTGTTTTTTATTATCATGCTTGTTTATAGACGTTTCTAATGCAGAAACGATCAATCGCAAGTCGGTAGTTGAAAGACATAATGTAAAAATAACAAAAAACTATCCTCAAAGTCCATCTCAGGTTGGTAACGGGAAATTTGCTTTTGGAGTCGATATTACCGGACTTCAGAGTCTTATCCCTTTCAATACAATGTCGGATTGGGGTTGGCACAGCCTTCCCTTGCCAAAAGGAATGTCGCCTGAAGATTTTCAACAAACTCCTATAGATACTCATGGGCGGCAAGTATTGTACGACCTGCCTAACTCGAATCAATCGGCATTAACACATTGGTTGGCTTCAAATCCTCATCGAGCTAATTTAGGACGAATAGGTTTTGTTTTGAAAATGCCGAATGGGCGAGATGCCAAAGAAGAAGACCTGAGACAAAAATCGCAACAAATTGATTTATGGACAGGGATTATTTCCAGCGAATTTATATTTTTGAATGAGAAAGTTAGTGTACAAACAGTTTGTCATCCCGAGAAAGACATGATAGCGGTTACTGTTCAATCCGAATTGCTGAAAGATGGACAAATATCTGTGTTTTTTGACTTCCCGTATCCCGATGACATACAAACTGCCGACTATGTAGGCAATTACGACAATCCTTCAAAACACAGCTCTATACGCCAGAATACATCGTCAACAGGGGTTCGTATTTCACGTGTAGTGGACGACTTGACCTACTATGTTTCTGTTGATTGGGAAGGAGAAGCTGTTTTTTGCAGAGAATCAGAGAGCGCTCATCGCTTTTATTTAAAACCAAACAATGATAGCAGTCTTTCATTCACTTGTTTATTTGATCAAAAGAAAGAGAAACCAGTAAACCTGTCTGCTTCAGATGTTTTGGCTGCAAGCAAAGCAAGCTGGGAAAATTATTGGATGTCGGGTGCCGCAATTGATTTATCAGAAAGTAAAGATAGCAGATGGAAAGAATTGGAGCGACGAATCGTGCTTTCGCAATATCTTATGAAAGTAAATGAAAGTGGATTGTATCCGCCACAAGAATCAGGGTTGGTAAACAACGGCTGGTATGGTCGTTTTCACTTTGAGATGATTTGGTGGCATGGAGTTCATTATGCCTTATGGAATCGTTGGGAACTATTCAATAATTATCTCGGTGTTTACAATAAATACTTAGCAACATCTATTTTAAGAGCTGAAAAACAAGGTTACGAAGGAGCTCGGTGGCCCAAATGTACCGGGAATATTGATAGGGAATGGCCGGATAATACCCATGCGACACTTATTTGGCAGCAAGTTCATCCTATTTATTTTGCCGAAATGGATTATCGGCTGCATCCCAATCAAGCAACATTAGACAAATGGAAAGATATCGTTATCCAAACGGCAAACTTTATGGCTGATTATGCTTTTTTCGATACAAGCAAAGGCAGTTATGTGCTTGGACCTCCGATGATGATTGTTTCGGAAAACACAAACTTGAGGACTACACAAGATCCTACATTTGAATTGAGCTATTGGCGTTATGGTTTGCGTAAAGCAACTGAATGGTGCGAGCGTTTATCGATAACTCCCAATCCTAAATGGCAAGAAGTGCATGATAAGCTATCTCCTTTACCTGTTCAAGACGAATTTTACGTAACTCATTACGAAATTCAAAACATGTGGACTACCTACACGTATGAACATCCGGCTTTGATCGGGGTGTATGGTATGCTGCCCGGTGATGGCGTGGATAAGGTAATTTTTGACAAAACCTTCGATAAAGTTGTTTCTACTTGGCAATTTCAACATATATGGGGATGGGACTTTCCGATGATTGCTATGGCGGCAGCTCGTTCGGGTAAACAAAATATAGCTATTGATATGCTGATGCACTCTTCTGATAGATTCCAGTTTAATCAGCATGGATTGTGTACTGGTGGACCTTTTCCTTATTTTCCGGCAAATGGAGGCTTGTTAACAACAATTGCCATGATGTGTGGAGGTTGGGATGGATCAACCGGAGAATGTCCTGGCTTTCCTAAAAATGGGGATTGGGTTGTTAAAGCAGAAGGATTTGTTCCAATGCAATAAGTGTTTAATTAATGAAAAATATGATATTTCATTTTTTAAAAAATACTATAAATAGATGAAAAAACTATTGATCCTTATTATTGTAGCTTTAGGATTACTTCTCAAAGTGCAGATACAAGCACAAACAGCGAAAGAATGTAGTCTTACGGTTAATAATATTCAATGGGGAGAATTCATTGAATTCTGTGATGATAATTCATCTCGCTATCTGTCGTTTTGGTGGGATAAAACGACAGATAAAGTGGAATTTGAATATGGCAGTATAGATTTTAACTTAGGACGAGGGAAACTTTATGAAACAACAGATACTTACTTGATTGAAATCCCCAAAGACGAATTGCAGTCTGACACTCGATATTCCTATTTTGTGAGAGCTTGTTGTGGGGATGTTTGCGGTGAATGGTCGGACCGGATGTTTTTCGATACAAAAAATTTGGACTCGGGATTGAGCAGCCAACATTTGTCCAAGTTGTTTCTGTATCCTAATCCAACTAAGGGTAAATTCAAAATTAAATTTGACGAAGATTTTAATACAGAGAACTTATCCATATCCATAGCAGATATGAGCGGAAGGCACTTGCTTGATTGGCAAAAGCAAGATGAATACAACCTTGGTTCATTGTCTCCCGGGATATATTTATTGACTATAAAGAATAAAAAAACATCTACATCAATGATTTTAGAAAAACGTTGATTGAAACATAACATGTAATTGAAAAATAAATGAGGAAAGATATTAACGAAAGCAGTGGGATAATGAAGAAGACAAAGATATTGGCATTGCTACTTATTAGTTTTATATGTATTAATGCTCAGCAAAATATATTAGATTATAGTTTGTTGGATTATTCCGGACGTAAATTGTTTTCGTCGTCCATATCAAACGAAAGTCTGAAAAACTTAACAGATAAAGATATTTCAACCTTTTATGAGGTGAAAGGATTTTCCGGAGAATTAGTCATTACTCTCGAAACAAACAATCCGGTAATAATAAAAGGATATTCTTTGGTTTCTTCGGATAGTGAAAGCGCTGATCCGAAGGATTTTAAGTTGGAGTATTCGGACAATGGATCAAATTGGGCTCGAATTGGCACGAGCGTGTATGGACATAAGTTTTCGGGAAGATATCTTTCTTCATTCATATCGGTAAACAGTAATTCGAAAGCAAGTAATTTCCATCGCCTTGTTATCTCAGCGGTTAACGGTGGCTCTGACTTAAAAATTACCGAACTACAATTCTTTGGTTATCCTGCAACTTTGGATGACGATTTGACAAAAACCGAATCAGTAACTGTTTCAGGTAACCATAGCGGAAGCGGCTCTTCTGTTTTATCTAACTTGTTATCCAATGATTTGAATCAGATATTTCGTCTGGATAATCAAAAGACATGCCGGATTGAATATACATTTGATAATCCTGTAAAGATAGAAGGTTATTCATTGATATCAACAACCGCAAACAACGAACAACATAATCTCCGTTCATGGAATTTGTCCGCTTCAAATGACGGAGAAAATTGGACTACATTAGATGTGCGTGCAAATAAAAACGTACTTCCTCTGACTAATAACATGCAAATATATCGCCTTGCCGATAATTCGGAAAAGATAAATTGGGGAGCACGAGCAGATTTTTTACAAGAAAAAATGCTCAACCTTTTTTGGAAGCAATATGGTACGGGATATTACCTTACGCATTCATGGCACAACGATCCCGATTCGGTAAACAAAGGCTTCAATTATTGGTGGATGGCTCATACGTTGGATGTATTTGTGGATGCTTACGCGCGTACTGAAAATAAAGATTATCAAACAAAAATGAGGAGCATTTATAATGCTATGGTTTCTTATGGGCGTAATACTTATGGACGTAATGATTTATGGAATGGCTTTTTCGATGATATGGAATGGATGGCATTGGCTTGTATCCGTGCCAATGAAGTATATCCCGGAAATCCGATGTGGAAAGATGCCGCTGTTCAACTATGGAATTGGATAAAAGTAGGTTGGAATACAGACTATCATGGGGGTGGAATACAATGGGTGGATGCGAGACCCGAAGCAAAAAATGCATGTTCTAATGCTCCGGCAATTATTATAGCGGCACGATTGTATAATTTGACAGGGCAGCAAGATTATTTGGATTGGGCACATCGTATTTTTGATTGGATGAACGACGGGCTTATTTTGGAGTCAGGTTTAGTTAAAGACTCGTTTAGTGATGATTGGACATTCACATATAATCAAGGAACATGGATTGGCGCATGTCTCGAAATGTATAAAATAACCAATGAACAAAAGTATTATAATATTGCCATGAAAACGGCTGATTATATCTTGAATACGAATAACGAATACTCTCCTTATGGAATACTCTATAATAATGAAGGTGGAGGCGATGGAGGATTGTTCAAAGGGATTTTGATGCGTTATTTATCGCAATGGATATTGTCGGGAAAATTAGACGAAAAGCGTCAGGAGCAATTCATCAACTATTTCATTGCAAATGGAAAAAGTTTGTGGGAGTCAGCATTAAACTATTCGACAGGTATTGTGGGAAATGCTTGGTTTGAACGAGAGTTAAGAATTTCTCAAGAAAGCAAAAGAAATGGCTACGAATCCTCAATACATTTAAGTGCTGTCATGCTTATTGAGTTGTTAGACGAACTTCAGCGAAATGGATTTATTGATGAAAATGGCTTAGCAGCAGGTGTTTTGGGAGATATTCAAAAAACACACAAATACTTCCGTCTTGATGTAGAAGCGAATAATGGTGGAAATGCCGTAGAGTTAGCACGCTGGCAGCTTTTTTCTTCGTTGGGAACACCAAATGATAATAAAGAAATACGAGAAGCGAATATTCCTGTAAAAGTATATGTGCAAGACAGGCGATTGATATTGATAAACGAAAGTATAAATCCTCTAAATTTTGAAATATTTGATTTACAAGGAAGAAAGATTTACATGGGAAAGATTAGGTATTCGGAAGAGGTGGAGCTGGATAAAGG
>DAIOHI010000002.1:0-607 GCA_036744815.1 Paludibacteraceae bacterium | reverse complement strand
ACATCGTCAGGATAAAAAATGATGCTTCCGACTATTCTCAAAAAGTAATTATATTATAAAATAAAAAATCTACAATAAGAATGTATAAGAAAGCGATTTGTATTACTGCCTTGTTACTTGCATGTTTTTCTATTCAAGTAAAATCGCAGCTCTCAGAACTAACTTCTCCCAATGGAAAATTGAAAATTACCATCAGGTTTGATGATAAAGTTCACTACGACATTAGCTGTAATGGTCATCTGTTGCTCGAAAACTGCGGAATAGGGCTGGAGACCAAAAACGGGATGATAGGAGAAAATCCGAGACTTCGCGATCAAAAGAAAACGACTGTAAAAGAAATAATCGAACCAGTTGTTCCATTAAAGTTTTCGAAGGTCGAAAATCATTACAATGCTTTGTTTTTGAATTTTAAAGGGAATTATGCTGTGGAATTCAGAGCTTTTGATGAAGGGATAGCTTACCGCATTATTTTGAATCAAAAGGAAAAACTTGAAATACTGAATGAAGATTTCTCGTTGCAATTTCCCAACGACTATTTACTCCATTTACAGCCTGTAGGCGGATTTAAAACATCTTACGAGGAAGATTATAAGCAAGTTGAAAGTCC
>DAIOHI010000001.1:0-27459 GCA_036744815.1 Paludibacteraceae bacterium | reverse complement strand
CCATCTGATACATAATCGGGATTTATTATGCCCGCTTGCGCTACATTAATTTTAACAGCCGTCCAAGCGTTTCCACCATCATGAGGATTAGAAATAGCTACGTTAGGGACGTCTACACCGAAAAACTCGCTATTTGCTGTCAACATGGTTAGAGCAAAAAAAGCATTTTTATTCTCACCCGAAGGAAGTGTGCCCGTATTACCTTGTTCGTTAACAAGCCAATATCCTTCACCCCAATTTGAGTTTACTTTTGACCATTTGAATAGATTACTTCTGTCGTTAGTCAGCGAAATAGTTGCCGGGCTTACCGTCCAATCACCACCTTCGCCTGGAACACGATCCGAACCTTTTAGATAAGCTCCCGTTGCGACATTTTTGTAATAATATACTTGCTGTCCGAATTCATTGCCTCCTGCCGGTATTTCGTACCATTTTGTGTTATCGGAAGCTGCAGTTGTGTAAACAACCTCTCCGGCTTCTGTTGTAGCTACGTAAGGTGTTGCTCCTCCCAGTTTTGAATTGTTTGGAGCCATCCAAGTAGTTATTTGTATAACGTCTACTGTTTTTGTGTTTTTCAGAAAATGTGGCACATCGGGATTTAACACACCGGCTTCTGCTACTATCGGAGTTTTTATAGCAGTCCAAGCATTTCCGGTACCACCTTTGAACCCGCCTATAGATACTTTGGGCTCATAAACTCCGAAAAATTCATCTCCATTTATACCGCCTTCATTGACTTTCATCAAAATAATGCTTGTCAAAACGTTAAATTGATTTCCTTCCGCTTGTGTTATATCAATACTCGCCGCATTGGTTAAGTAAATCCCCCAACCCCAAGGGCAAACTCTGTTAAACCATTTGAAATCTAGTGTTTTGTCGTTTGTCGCAAGAGTTTCCGCTTCGACAATAGGCCAATCTCCGCTTCTCTCGCTTGTTAATTCCGTTTGAGAGGTTTCGCTTACGTACAGATATTTGCCAGTAGCTACATTTTTATAATAATAGGCTTGTACATCGCTCGTACCATCATTTACAGCACCAGCTGGAATTTTATACCATTTGGCATAGTCGTTCAGTTGAGTAGTCCATTCCACTATGTTTCCTAAATCAGCAACATAATACTGCGCTAAGCCACCATCGCTATCAAATCCTGGAATTAACACAATGTCTACCGTTTCAGTGTCCTCCAAAAACTGAGCATTAACATTTGCCAATCCAACGAAAGACAATAACAAAATTGTCCATACTTTTAAATAAACGTTTTTCATGATACTAGAATTTTTAATTTTAAATTACAATCTAAGGCATATATAATTCGTGTTATTCTACAATAAAATCCTTGCTCAACTTGATGTCTTCAGAAGAAGCTCCAATCATAATTGTAAATTCGCCGGGTTCTACTACACGTTTCATTTCGACGTTGATAAGCGAAAGATGTTCGGGTGTAAGTGTAAGTGTAACAGTTTTTGTCTCGTTTGCTTTTATGAAAATTTTCGAAAATCCTTTCAATTGCTTTTTGGGAATTCCCACGCTACTTATTTTATCATTGAGATAAAGTTGCACCACATCATAACCATCTATATTACTTGAATTTGAAATATCTACACTGACAGCAATGTTATCGGTTGTCTTTGGATTTTCTGGCGTTATTTTCAAATTGCTATATTCGAAAATGGAATAGCTTAATCCGTATCCAAAGGGGAAAAGTGCTTGAGCTTCTCCGTCTATATACCGCCGGTGAGCTGATGGTTTTTTTGAATAATACATCGGTAACTGTCCTTGTTTCTGAGGAAAAGTAATTGCTAATCTTCCCGAAGGATTATAATCGCCATACAAAATATCGGCAATAGCAGTGCCCGCAGCTTCACCTCCAAACCAAGCTTGTAGTAAAGCATCGGAAAGTTCACTAACTTCGGTCAAAATAAGCGGACGTCCGGTAATCATAAGTGTAACAATCGGCTTGTCTGCTTTAGCTGCCGCTTGCAATATTTTCATATCCATGTTATTAGGGTTTAGATCGTGCTTATCTTGACTTTCACCTACTTCTTCCTGCGCTTCGCCCATAACCACCACAACAACATCCGATTGTGATGCTGAATGAATAATGTCGGAATATAAATTTAACTTCTCAGCATTTGCAAGACGCCATTTTAGCCAAATGCCGGCATTAGCTGCTAGTTTGGAAAATTCTAAACGAAAAGGAAGTTTTTTTCCTGCCTCTAAACGAATGGATTTTCTTTCTCCACGATTTTGCCATTCCTCGTTCCAATGATCGATAAAGAGTTTATTATCAATATACATTCTACCGTAATCGTCGGCACGGAAATCCATTTCATATACGCCTGAAATAGGTACGGAAATATAACCCGACCAACGAGCCGAAAAACTCTCAGGGTTGATGCCTGGCGCAGGACTCAAATTGTGCCAATAAGGATTTAGATTACTATCAATACTTATATATACCGGAGCGCCACTTAAATCTTTGTTGTTAAAAAATTCCACTTTTAAGCCCTCAGTTGCCGTGTGTGTATCGGGAGATAAAAAAGAGGGTAGGATAGTAGAAAACCTATCGGAAATCTCGGTATTTATATAATCAATTTTTATTTTATTTTTGAATTTCTTCTGTAGCGCTTCATAAACACTGACGGCTTGTGCTTCAGCAGGAGAATAGCCTCCCGTGTAAGTTGCATTAGCTAAATTTCCAGTTAGTGTAATGCGTTTGGCATTATTTAAAGGTAAGATGTTGTTCTCGTTTTTTAGTAATATGACTGATTGTCGGGCAGCTTCCAATGCCAAATCGCTATGTTCTTTAGAGTGAAGAACCTTATCAACAAGTTTTTCATCAGTATAAGGATTGTCAAATAGTCCAAGCATAAACTTAACCCTTAAAACACTTTTTACTGCACGGTTCAGATTGGATTCGGATAATTGCCCGTTCTTTACGGACTCAACTATAATCCGTTGAAAATCGCTATGCGGAAAATCATAAAACTGCATATCCAGTCCTGCAGAAACTGCTTTGACTATGGCATCCGGATCATTATTTGCCGTTTTATGGGTGGTTATTTGTTTTCTGATTGCACCTAAATCCGTAAGAACCATACCATCAAACTTCCATTCATTACGAAGAATATCTGTAAGTAACCATTTATTAGCAACGCACGGAATACCATCCAGTTCGTGATATGCTGCCATAATTCCTTTAGCATTAGCTTCTTTTACTGCTTTTTCAAAAACATAAAGCCCAGTAGAACGGGCTTCTCGTTCACCGATAGAAACCGGACTTTCATTACTTCCGTTTTCGGAAGAACCATGTACGGCAAAATGTTTTGGTTCGGCTATTACCGCATTATTATCAGATAATTTTTGTCCTTGAAGTCCCTTTATCATATTTACCGCCATACGTGAAGATAGATAGACATCTTCGCCAAAAGTTTCTTCTACTCTGCCCCAACGAATGTCGCGTGCAAGATCAAGATTGGGACCTAATACGAAATGAATGCCATGAGCACGCGCTTCGGTAGCAATAACACGTCCGATGCGATAAACCAAAGTGGTATCCCACGTGGACGCATTACCTTGTGGGATAGGAAAAGTTGTTGCACCCGAACCTTGGTATCCATGTAAAGCTTCTTCGATGAAAAGAAGAGGGATTCCTAAGCGTGATTTTTCAATTGCATGTTTTTGTAGTTCATTTGCCAAAGCTGCCGTTTTAGGATATAAGTCATGAATCGATCCAATATTCATGGAGTCGATAAAAGAATAAACACGTGCTTCGTTCAGAGTTTCTGAATCTTTGAGAATGTCGTTGGCAGAAAGCATATCTAGTTGAGCTGCTTTCTCTTCCAATGTCATATGCGAAAGCAAATCATCTACTCGTGTTTCGACAGGGAGAGACGAATTCTTGTACGCCGGCATTTTGTCGCATGCAACTAAAATCGTGAAGGCAAATGCGATATATAATATATTCTGTTTTTTCATTTGGTAAAAACACCCCCTTTTTCTCTTCTCTTTTGGGAGAAGAGAAAAGGAGGTAGGAAAGAGATATAATTATCTCAGATTAAGCATTAAAAAATCAGGATTTCAAGTATCAACTATCTCCGTGTTTATGTAAATCTACTTATGTTCGTGAGTAAATATACATTGCGGAATTTGGATTTTATTTGATGATTAAACGTTGTGCAAATGATTTACCTTCAATGCTAATTTTCAATAAATAAATTCCAGTAGAAGATGTTTGGACATTATAGTAACCCTTACCAACTACATTACAGGTGAATACAGTTTCTAATTTCTGACCGGTAATAGAATATAATTCACCGGTAGCCATACCTCTTAATTCACCAAAGTCAACACCAACAATACCATTTTCAACTATAGTATTAATAAGTTTAATATTCAATATTTCCGATTTAGGAGTAAAAATAGCATTAGGAATGGGATCTTCAGCTTCATCTCCGGTATCAGCCAAAGTGGGTGCAGCAGTGATAGAACCATCAGCAGCAATACTACGAGTACGTTCGAATAAGTCAGAGTCAAGATCATAATTGCCCAACAAAGCTGGATCGCCTAACTTGGTTACTGTACTTTCTGCAGTTAATAAGTAGTAAGGCATTCCGAGAGTTTTGCTATATCTTATTCCTTGACCAAAGTTGATTCCAGAATTTTCTAAAGCTGCGTAGTCGAGTGATGCTTCTTCATCGGCTAACTTATACATGTGTACATTGGATTTAGTAGGAATACTAGTATTGTCAATAGGAACTACTGCGCTAGAATTACCTTGGATCAAACCAATAAGTGAATTTTTCACTACCAATTGTTGTGCATAATTTGCTGCATTACGGATATCCACAGCGCCATCACTACCTGCAACGTTACGAGCCATAACAGAATTGAAAACATTTAATTTTACATTTGCTCCATCAAAGTCGAATCCAGCACCGTTACCTGAGTTTTGTCCAAGGTTATCAATCAAAAAGCTATTTACAAATGTATATGTAGCATCACCACCAATCCAAAGAGGTGAACGATCGTGTAAGCTTTGATTTTTTGCAAGGGTTGAATTGATAAAAGTTACGGTCGTATTGGTATCACCCCAACCGCGGATAATACCGGCATGGCTCCAGGATTTATTAGCTACGATACCGCAGGATTCAAAAGTTGTAGCACCGCCTGTAATAAAGGCTACACCGCCTTCATATTCACCGTCAGTTGTAATCTTGCCATCATGATCCAATTTCACATCGTCCGATGTAATGCCTGATGGATCAGGTCCCCAGTTCCCTCCCTTGTTATCGGAAATAACGCAATAGTAGAATCTACGAGTATTGTTTCCGAAAAGACATAATGCGCCACCACGACCACCAATAGATTGATTACTCGATATTTTACAGTATTCGTGATCAATTTTTACATCATCACCATCTACAAACAAATATCCTCCACGGCTTTCGCCACTATTGCCATAGGCTATATTGTTGGTGGCTTCGCATTCCTTAAAGGTTACTGAAGGTGCACCAGCATCACCTGGAGTAACAAAAAATGCTCCTCCTCTATGTGCCGAGTTATCGTCAAACCAACATACGGAAAATTCGATTATTCCTCCATCGTAAATGCGAGCTACACCTCCGTCGGTAGGACTGCTGAGAGCACCGTTACCTCCTGTGAATCCTACATTTTCAAAAACGAGTTTAGCGCCCGATATTGGTTCGGGATGGATTTCGAACAAGCGGGTTTTACCTCCTCCATCAAAATATGCACCATCAACCCCTTTTATTGTTACGTTTTTTGTAATATCAACAATAGCATTGATAGTTACTATACCATCAATCCAAATGACATCACCTGTTGCTGCCTGACTCAATACAGATGCTAATTCCGTATCGGTGGCTCCATTAGCAACATGGTATTCTGCTCCTTTCGCGTTAGTAAATAATGCCACCAGCACTATCAGTGCAAATGACCTCAAAATGTAATTTAATTTCATAAGATACTAAAATTTAAATTTAAACCGAACTTCTGAATTAACTCATTTTAAATCGTGATTTTTGGGATGGAGTTGAAGTTCGTTAAAACTCCATCCCAAAAATCATATTGTTATCTATTGTTTTTTAAAGAATTTTTTTGTGTATTGTAAATAATCTTTTCCAAATTCTTCCGTTGGCTCTAAGTTCCTGCCACTTGTGAAATCATTCCAATTATAGACCAATACAATACGACTACTTCCTATGTTTCGTTTGGCTACATTAGCCCATTTTTTATACGGATTTTCCGTGAAATTGCTAAAATCGTATTGTGTACCCGATGCATCACTTATCACGTAAGCGCCTTTACCATCTTTCCAACGCGGAATAAAGAAACGATCGCTTGCCGGCGTATTTACACGGTCATCGAAGCCTGGTTGTACTGTCGGAATAAATTCTTTACCCAAAGGTTTCATTCGCTCCTGCCAATACCGATAGTTGTAATCTAAATAAGAATATTGAGAATAGTAGCGATCGTAATTATTATGCGAAATATCTGTGATAAAGAAAGCATCGAAGGGTTTGATAGAGTCTGCTCGTACATAACCCGAACTCGGTCCGTTATATCCGTTTGCAGCATTATATCCCCAACGCTCAGGCGAAGTCCAGCCTCCTCCAAGTTCTGCCATCAACCATATCTTATTGTTAATTGCAGATGAATTTTTAAGGAAAGTTACAAAGTTATTTAATCGAGGTATCTGACTCGTATTCGTGAAGTTGCAGAATATCATCAAGGGTTTACCATCGGCTTTTTTATATGCGAAATCACGCATCATTACATTAGTATAAACCGAATCTAAATCGTAGCGCAAAGAATCCATGCGCGAAGAACTTTTTTGCAAGGTATCTGTCCCACTTTTAAAACGATAACCTGGGTCGAAACGGATGACAACCTTAGGAAGATCGTGATCAGCATTCCATAATGTTTCCCAATTTTGGAGTATCGTATCGTTGATACCATGCCCTCCCCAACTGAGAATAAAAAAGTCAATACCTGCTTCCTTTCCCCATTCCAAATGTTGTCGCAAAATATTTTCATCTTTTCGATGGTCGTATTCGCCTAAGGTTGGAGTCCCTGTATAAAGCTGATGAGCCTTCGTTCCACTATCCCACCATACATTGTGAAGAGTATCGCGAAATTTCGTGTCGTATGGGACACCTACTACATAGTTTTCTGTTACAGGAACATCCGGAATTTCATAAACATACTCGTCGATAGGAAATTCATATGTATTGGGCTTGTCTTCGCAAGCGATAAAAGCAGAAAGCATGAAGACAAAAACACTTAATATGCCGAATAATTTTCTCATTGTATTTATAATTTTGCCTAATTTTAAAAGATTGTTGTTCGCCTTAATAAGGGATGTTTTTTATGTTTCACAAGCAAAAATTCTTTTTAAATTTTAGGATAATTGATTAATTGAATTATTTTTATCTACGATTCACTGCCTGATTTGGAAGCGCATAAGGAAATGCTGTATACGCAGCACTTCCCATTGGAGGTGCAGGCAAACCCGGATTATCCGCTGCAAAAATTAAACGGAAAGTAACACGGTCCTGAGTATCATGCAGAGTATTATCATACAGATAATTCTGAATAGCGTTTTGCGTTTCTGTCGTGTTGATGTTTCGCTCACGTCCCGGATAAGGCAAGCGTTCGGGGATATATGCCCAAGTGCCACTAACGTAACCATCATTCTGACTGGCATTGAAATTTGGTTTGAATGGGATTACTTGTGTACGGCGCAAAAGCGTCCATGCATCTATGTTTTGTCCAAACAAAGAAATCCAATATTGTACGATAATTCGTTTGTAATTATCTTCAGCAGCTCCTAATACGCTACTTTGGAAACCACCTAAGAAATCAAGAAATTCGGTAGGTATGACATTGGCACTTGTTGTGTCTGTTGGAGTGCTCCATTTAATACCTGGGAATTTTTTATACGTATCAATTTTAGCTTGTGTTATACTGTATTTCAGACAACGTGCATCAATGCCCTCGTAATAATATTCTTCTGCCGATTTTCCATTTGTCCAGAAGCCTTTCTGTTTTGCTTCTGCACGAATGAAACAGAGTTCTGGATATGAGAAAAAGTAGTATTTGGCATCTGAAGCTTGAAACTGGGTACCAATGGTTGCATAATTAGGATAATCGTCCACATTAGCATACGGACTAACCCAACCATCGGGATAGCGGTAATCCGTCGGTGCTCCCATTGAATTAGGGCGTCCCAAATACTTGTCTTTTACTGGGCGAGGACGCGTACCGCCGTTTCCTTCTTTCACATATACCGATAAAACAGGATCGTTGTAAGTTGCCGGCTTGATCCACAACATTAATGATTCATGAAGAACCGGTAAATTGCCTAATTGCTTTTTCTTTTCCGCCGGAGTCATTTGATTAACAATGAAGAACAATGGATTCCTCGTGTTTAAATCATTATTGTCGAAGGTCATGTAAAAATTGCCGGTGTTATTGCTTATCAGCAAACTTTTTTCTGCATTATCCAATTCCTCTGCTACTGCTGCTTTAGCGGTTGTTGCCAACGATTGCAACCACGGCTTATCAGAATGATTGACATCACAATTGGCAATTCGCATAGCTGTTCTTAAGCGGAT
Organism: Paludibacteraceae bacterium; assembly: GCA_036744815.1. Lineage (GTDB taxonomy): Bacteria > Bacteroidota > Bacteroidia > Bacteroidales > Paludibacteraceae > H1. The sequence continues at coordinate 18,820 of DAIOHI010000001.1, read as the reverse complement.
ACAATGAGCAAATTGCGACCAACGTGCCAAATCTGATTGAAGAAATGGTTCGGCAGCAATCGGATATTTATCTGCGGTATTGTTTACATTAATGGCTTCATAAGCTTCTTTCAATTCAGCCAAAATTCCCAAATAAATATCTTCTTCTTTATCAAAGCGAGCTTCTACATCGCCATTACAGGCATCTTTATATGGTAGCGGACCGTACATTCCCACTAATATTGAGAACACATACGAACGCCATATTTTTGCAATTGCCACACGATTTGTATATCCGGAATTGTCTTTATAATTATTTACTATGTTAAATAGAGGTTTCAAGGAACTAGCATATAAGCTATTCCACAAATCATCAGAAGATCCATCGGCTGAAAAATGTGGAGCGCCTCCTCCTTCAACCGCCCACATTTGACTATAATTGCCAAAGATATACCAGTTGTTTGCACGAACGGCACCGTTGGAAGCTCCTCCGATTGCTCTCAGCGTAGTCACCGGGCTTAATCCGAAAATAAAATCCGGATCAGTAGAGGTAATACGATTAGGATTGGTATTGATATCTTCAAAGCCTTCCGTGCAGGCAGTCATTGTCAGCAATACGATAAAACCTGCTAGGATTGACAAGTATTGTTTTTTTCCTTTTTTCATAATATTGAGCATTAAAATTCGATTTTAAGATCCATCCCAAAAGTAGTGGAAGGTGGGAGAGAGCCCGATTCCATACCTTGTCCGTTTCCTGCATTCAAAGCGGCTTCGGGATCAATACCTTTCGGAGTGTTCTGATATAATATCCATAAGTTGCGTCCAACCAAAGAGATACGGGCTCGGGTCATCTTTATTTTTGAGATAAGAGATTTCGGCAAGTTGTAACCAATACTAAGTTCCCTCAACTTGATAAATGAAGCATCATAGGTTACCTCGCTGCAAAAATCGTCGGCAAAATAACCCACATTTCCGGGCCATAAATAACCAGTGAATTTTTGAGGCACATAATTCGGATCAACAGGATTCATATCATTGATATTGTCGTATTGAGTTGGATCATATACGTAAGCGTTGCTTAAAAGAGTACCACCCCATAAGTCATCAGCTCCGCCTGATTCTCCCATGATAACTGTCCGTTTCCAAAAAGACTCTTGTTCTCTTTCACTTCCGGAAACTACTCCATTTCGAATAGCTTGTCTCATTGTTCCTGAATAGAGTTTTCCTCCTTTTTTCATGTCAAGCAAGACGTAAACATCGAAGTCTTTCCATCTGAAACGATTTCCAAAACTCAACATGAAGTCAGGGTTAAAATTACCAAGGTAACTATTTGTAACTTTCACTGGATCTCCATTGCTCGTTACCATTCGGCGACCTTCTTTGTCGGTCAGCCATTTACTTCCGTACATCGAACCATAAGGTAATCCAACTTTAAGCACGTTGTAAAAGTCAAAGATCTGTCCGATTTGAATTTGATCAAGACCATCGACCATGCTTATGATTTTGGATTCGTTTTTCGTGAAATTGACATCCATGTTCCATCGAAATTTTTTTTGTTCGATTGGGATGGTATTTAATGCTATTTCCCAACCTTTATTTTGTATTTCGCCTGCATTAAACACACGACTAGAATAACCTGAAGAGTATGACATGTCGGCTTCCACAATTTGATCAAACGAATTAGATTGATAATAAGTGATATCCAAATTCAGGCGGCTATTGAGCATGCGTAAATCCGCTCCAAATTCCACAGAACGTGTACGTTCTGGTTTCAAATGGTTGTTAGGCACTGTACTGGGAAGGGACACGTATTTATATCCGCCATAAGTATTGCCGCTTCCCAAATCAAGATAGGGCAGCAAACGATAAGGGTAAGTGTCATTACCTACTTCGGCATACGAAGCCCGCAATTTTCCGTAGAATTTACTTGAAGGGATACCCAACATTTCGGCAGGTAACCATGATAAGCCGATCGATGGATAAAAATACGAGTTGTTTTCAGCCGGCAGGGTTGAACTCCAGTCGTTTCGTCCAGTAATGTCTACATAAATAAAATCTTTATAACCGACAGAGAGCGAACCATACAATCCATTAATACGCTTGTGACTGAGAATATCTTCGTCGGCAATGGGACGAGAATCACTATTAGAAATATGCTCGAAACCCGCTTGTTTTAGGGACTCCAGCGAGGCATAAAGCCATGAACCTTTATAATCCAACATGCTTCCACCTAAAGTTCCTAATACAGAAACTTCTTTGTTAAAGAAACGATCATTGTAAACCATCAACCATTCGTAATGCGAATTGTCAGTAATGTTATATTGTCTGCGATAATATCCAGCGGACTCAGTACCACCGCCAATAGCTCCTTTGTTTCGATACTCCATACTGTTAGTGCTGATATATTCTCGTCCGTATTTCAAAGTAGCTTTCAGAGAGGGCAGAATCTGGTAAGACAAATCAAAATTTGCCATTACGCGCATTTTAGTATCCTGGTTGCCGGTTTCATTAATTGTCCAATAAGGATTATGAATATCTCCTACTTTTACCGATTCGGTACCAGCATCGGTTTTATAGTATTTAAGCTGTTCCAAATCCATTGATCGTGCCAATATGGTGTACATGTATAATGGATTGAAGCCACTTTGGTTGGCATAACGGCGGTTCTTGGTATCATCGCTGATTAAAGTTAGTTTGGAATCTAAAGTTAAATTCTTTACAAGTGTATTGAAGAAACGCAAGTTCAGAGTGTTTTTATTCACTTTGTTTTGCTGTTCCACCACATCGTCCGCCGACATGTTCGTTAGTGATACGCGGTAATTATTATCTACATTTCCTCCTTCTACTGCAATATTATTAGTATAAGTAGAAGCCTTTTGATAAAAACCGTAGACATTATCCGGCTGAGGAGAATAAGTGTGTATCTTTCCATCTAAGCCGATATATGGAATGCCTATCATGGGTCCTCCGTTAGAACGCCCGCCTTGATCGTTCATCACTTCCGCAATATTTGGAATGCCTGGATAGGGATAAGTATTACCATCAACATCAGTTGTTACAAGCCTATTCAGATTGCTACCGACCATAGATGTCATGTGTCCTACACCAAAAGCATTCTGAAATTCGGGCCACTGCGTAATATAGCGGTACATGACATTGGAATTTAGTGATACCTTGAAACGACCTTCTTTTGCTTTTTTAGTAGTAATAATGATAACTCCATTTGCTGCGCGAGAACCATATAAGGCTGCCGCATTAGGACCTTTCAAAACATCAATGGATTCAATGTCTTCAGGATTGATGTCGGAAGCTCCGTTTCCCATATCCAATCCTCCGTTGGTACTAACTCCTGCACTTCCGTCACTGTTGTCGATAGCCATACCATCTACTACAAAAAGTGGCTGATTATTTCCTGTAAAGGAACTGTTACCACGGATAACAATACGCGCCGAGCCGGTAGAACTAGTAGGAGGCGTTATCATTACTCCCGCAACTTTACCCGCCAATGAAGAAATAAGATTAGGATCTTTTATTTCTGCAATTGTTCCTGCATCTACCCGCTGTTGGGCTACAGTAAGAGATCGGTTTTCGCGCTCTATTCCCAATGCTGAAACAACCACTTCATTAAGAAAGAAATCTTCAGGCTCCAAAACCACGTCGATTTGGGTTTTATTCCCAATAATGACGGTTTTACATTTCATACCAATAAAACAAAAAGTCAACTCCTTATCTTCCGGGCGAATCTGTAGAGAATACTCTCCATTAGCATCAGTAATTGCTCCTCGAGCCGTTCCTCCTACTCTAATGGAAGCGCCCGGTAATGTCGCATCGGGACTTGTTGATTCGCGTACTGTCCCGGTAATTGTTCGCTGAGCAATAACATTATTGCATAAACAATACAAAACCACAAATAAGAATAATTTTCTCATTATACTTCGAATTAAAATTAACAATTATAGTTAGCAAATTTATTTCCTGTCTCTTAATTTATCGCTTAAAATAAAATTAATATCAAAGAAAAAATCAATTAATTTAAGGTCTAATCAACTTTCTTCTAAATATTTTATTATTGTTATTCACTATGGCAATATAAATTCCGGAAGGGAGGTTGACAGTGATTGCATTTTCAATTTGTAAAGGTGGAGTCGATTGTTGTCCGGCAAGAGAATAAAAGGTCACAGTTGAAATACCGATTGTGTTTTTTAAGTGTAAATTTCCTGAATTATCAAACCATAAAATAATATCGTTATTGCTGTTGTTTATTTGAGGCAACTGAGAGGTGATTTCTGTATCTTTTATATAAAACTCAGCTATTCGCCATGAAGATGAACTTGTTCCATTCTGTGCTATTTTTATATATTGTGCAGTTTGCTTTTTAAAAGTTATTATGGTAGAAGTGGATGATGTATACGATGTTGAAGCAACATCAGTCCATACAATACTATCTTGCGATATTGACACAGAGCAATTGGCAGGAAGATAACTGCTGTTTCCGGCATTCAAAATAACTGTATTGAAAGTTTGTGGCTCGATCATATTCACAATAAACCATTGGCTCGGTTTTTGCTTGTCGCTCATGGTCGACCACCGTGTATTTACATCACCATCCAAGCTTTTAGAAGCGTCGGTATTATAAGTTGATGCTGAAGCAATCCAACCGTCACGAGGGACAAATGAGCAGGGAGTTGGCGAAGAAGTCTGTGACAGATTATTAATCCATAAGGCACATTCATCAGTATTTGTGTTGCCCGGATTTATAAACGACGACTGTATGCTAAATTGTGAGGCAGATCCAGTAGCTAATAATGAGCTAATGGAATTGATATTACTTGCAATCATATTGAATGTTGCTCCTGAAGCAACTGATGCAAAGTTTCTTTGTCCTGAATTATCATAATTGCCTGCCTGTAACTCGAGTGTTCCACTTAAAATTTCGTTGGAGATATTCTGTGGTTGTCCCCAGAAATCAGCCCCGAAAAATGTAACTTTTCCATTGAAATTAGCAGAAGTTTGAAAATAACGGTTGTTTGATCTGTATGTTTCCAAAACTCCCGGTGATGGAGCGGTGGTAACAATTTGAGTATTAATAAAATTAAAGCCATCATTACCTACACCATCAATGTAAAACGAATTCATTCCCTGATCAATACCTTGCCCTAAGCAAATCCCATTAGCACCTTCACCAAGAACAAAACCACGATTTGAGCCAAAGTCAAAATTATTGTATAATACCTGATTAGTACAATTCTCTATTGTCAGAAAATATAAATTATTCCAGCAATAGGCATAAGACATTGCATATTCATAGTTGTATTTATCTCTATCAGCTTGCAGATTATTTGGTGAGTTGGGCCAAGCTCCGTATTTAGTTTCACCTCCAGAGCCATAAGCTATCTGATTGAATTGTGCATTGTAAATATGCCCTCCATCAGAGCCTCCTCCTACACGAATACCTGTTTTAAAAACATGCCCCGAAGGATAATCAACAAAGTGATTATCGCATTTATTAGTGAAAAGATCAATACCATGATATGTTGCACGAAAAGCAATATTGACAATATAAACGTCTTTATTTCCACGTATAGCGTAAGGATAATGATAAACATCAAGATTGTTGCGTTCCGGTTCTGTGAGTAGTTGCACTACTTGTTCGGGATAATTCATAATCAATCCGCGAATGCCGCTACCTTGTTCCATTGTAATAAACGGCGTACCCTCTTCATCATCTTTATCGGCATAAATTTCCATAACCGAACCAGGACCTGTAGGTAACGAAGGAACATCTAACGAACCTTTTAGTTCCACTCCTGTTGGTATGGTTATTGGCTGACGGAAATTATAATGTCCCGGCGGCAGAAAAACCACACCTCCGCCATCTGCAAATGCTTGATTCAATATTGATTGTAAAGTAGCGGAATTATCATTGGCGTTCACACTTACGCCTAATGAAGTCGTCAAATAAAAAGCATTATTGCCTGGCTTTTGCACAAAATCATATTGGTTTTTATATGGAAATTGGGGTAATTCCGTCATTTCTATCGGTGTGTGGTCAATAATAGGACAATAGAGTGATGCATCCTTGATTGAAACCGGCTCTTTGAAATGGTTACTTGTGACAATCGCCCGCGCGTTAGCGCCTAAAAGAATCTGATCAGGAGCGTTGTTAAAATCACAATTTGTGATTGTTGCTAATCCGCCACGAATATCTACCGCGCCATTATTAATGATGTTTTGACTCATAATAATTTTGGTGTTATTATCCAAAGGAGCGTAAAGGGACGCTGATTTCGTATTGAAAGTACAGCCTTGTATTTGTACAACACCGCCTGCGTTGGGTGCAAAATAAAAACCGTAATCACAATCGGTAAATGTATAATCGTAGAACATCATGCCTGCTCCGGCTACAGCCACAGCATAAACACCGTATTTACAGTTGGTAAATTCCATACCATAATTGTGCCCATTAGGTGATGTTTTATTCCCGTTAACATCATCATTGTACGATAAATCAAGTCGATAACCAATATTATAACCTTCAGCCTTCACTTTTCCAATAAACGACCAATCGTTACGACGCATGACAACCGCTGTTCCATTATCACGAATATATTGTTTATGAGGTCCATTTACCGAAGGGGAGCCGGGTAAACCTGAACCAGCCCAATAATCAGATGAAAAATCTACGTTGTCAATACGTCCTATCTCTGCAATGTTATCAATCTCGATACCTCTACGTAATGGTGTACCGTAAATTCCATAACAATTAGGAGCTCCACCTCCATTACGACGTGAAAAAATAATTCCATCGTATGCGTTGACCAAAGTTATGTTCGATGCCAGACAATAATCGTTTCCCCAATATCCTTGTTGACCGAATAAAATAGCCGGAGGATAAGCTACTATGTTGCTGGCATCTTGTTCAGGATACCATATATTCACATCTCTCACAGCCGAAGACGATTGCATAATGATTAACGATAATTGCTCATAGGCAGTGCCTATCGCCCCATTAGGCAATAAAGTACAATCCTTCCCTTTTGCATTCGGATTAGCTGCCATAAGAACAGTTCCTTTAATAGCTTGCCCTTTAATCGGTTTTTCCCAATCACCGCGCAACGTTACACCTTTAGGTATAATTAGAGTTCCTTTAAGTAAATACTTGCCTTCGGGAATATATAAAACACCTCCGTTGGGTGTACCGTCATTTTGCTTTCCATTATTATTACTACGGGAACCGAGGGCGTCTAATAAATTTTGGAATAATGACGTTTGGTCGGAAACTCCTGTAGGGTCAGCTCCATAATCCATTACATTGAGTCCTGCAACAAAAGCATCAGAAGTTGCATATTTGGGTGTTACAAGTTGCCAGTTTAGCGTAATGTTCTCCTGCGCATACATTGTTATAGAAAAGAATGTAATACTATACAAAAATATTTTTTTAATAAAAGTGATTTGCCTCATAATATTTTGAATTTATCTATGATTAACATTTGATTAAATAGCGATGCTACGAATTTTTATTTAAGTTCAAATTCTGTTGAAATTGCTTCGTCAGCCGAATTGCCTCCGACAAATAATGTATAAACACCTTTTGGTGCGGACATTTTACTATTATTTTCATTCCATTTTTTTAGAGCCGAAACAGGAATAGTGACTTTAATTTCAGAAACATCCTTTGATTTTATGCTTACCCGCTTAAAATCGCGAAGCTCTTTTTGAGGTAAACCATTATTGCTTTCTCTGTTTACGGAAGAGTCTGGATATTTTACATAGATTTGTGCAACTTCGTCGCCCATTCTGTTTCCATTATTTGTTATTCTAAATGTACATTCTATCGTTCCATTTTCAGAAATACTTTTTTGAGGTTGTTTAGCCCATGTATAAGTAAAATTGCAGAAACTCAATCCATATCCAAAAGGGTAAAGTGGTTTGCCTTTGAAATAACGATAAGTGCGATTTTCCATGCGGTAATCTTCAAAATCGGGTAAATCGCTGTCTTTTTCGTAAAAAGTTACAGGAAGTCGTCCCGAAGGATTGTAATTGCCGAAAATAACATCAGCAACGGCTTTTCCTGCAAATTCGCCGCCATACCATGCATTGAGTATTGCAGGAGCACTTTCTTTATCGAAGGAAACAGCACTTCCTGTCATTAAAACAAATACAACAGGTTTGCCTGTGCTTTTCAGTGCAGCAAGAAAATCTTTTTGAATTTTTGGTAATAAAATAGATGTGCGATCTCCCTTGTAAAAGCCTTCTGCTGATAAGTGCGGCATTTCTTCGCCTTCAATGCGGGGGCTTATTCCTCCTGCAAAAATGATTAAGTCGGCATCTTTCACTGCATGTAAAGTTGTGGCAAAGGATTCAGGAGTTATTCCGTAATAACCAATCACAGTATCGTTATAAATATCTACATCAGAGCCAAGTTCGTCCTTAATACCATCCAAAAGTGTAATGATCCGCGTTGGAAAACCGTTGTAATTACCCAATTGTACTTCCGGACTATTAGAATTTGGTCCCAATACGGCAATTTTTTTCAAAGTTTTTTTATCAATAGGAAGTAAATTGCCTTCATTCCGCAACATAACAATGGATTGCTGAGCCATTTTTAAGGCAAGAGCCTTATGTTCGGATTTTTCCAAATAAGTAGAATCAATTTTTGAGAAAGGAACGTGCTCTTTCGGATCAAACATCCCTAAACGCAAGCGTATCGAAAACAAACGTTTTAGTGAAATGTCAATATCGCTTTCGGTAATAATGCCGTCTTTCACAGCTTGCAAAAGTCCAAGATATGCTTCATGCCCACAGTCAAGGTCTGTCCCATGGAAAACAGCATCGGCTGCCGCACGTGGAGCGTCAGGATGTGTTTTGTGATGGCGGTAGAAATCATCAATTGCGCCGCAATCGGACGTAACATATCCATTGAATTTCCATTCATTACGCAAAATGTCAATCATCAACTTATCACTTCCACAACAAGGCTGCCCGTCATAAGCATTATAAGCGCACATAAAACCCGCAACGCCAGTTTCAGCAAGTGTCTTAAATGCAGGTAAATATGTGTCCCGTAAATCATAATCACTTACCGTGATGTTAAAAGTATGGCGATTATGCTCCGGACCACTATGTACAGCAAAATGCTTGGCACAAGCGGCGGCTTTCAGGTAATTTGGATGGTTTCCTTGTAGACCTTTTACAAAGTTTTCGGCTAAAATTGTTGTTAAATATGGATCTTCTCCATAAGTTTCCTGTCCACGTCCCCAACGTGGATCGCGAAAAATATTGACATTAGGAGTCCAATACGTTAAACCATGATAAATGCTGTAATCACCTTTAGAAGAAGCCGTGTTATAAATTGCCCTTCCTTCCGTTGCTGTAAAGTCAGCCATTTGATGCATGGCATCCGCATCCCAGCCTGCTGCCATTGCAATAGCTTGTGGAAAAACAGTCGTTTTATATTCCGTTCGTCCAATGCCGTGCAGGCATTCATTCCACCAATCGTAAGGTAAAACACCAAGTCGCTCAACAGCAGGTGTTCGATTGAGCATTTGGCTTACTTTTTCTTCCAATGTAAGTCGCGAGACAAGATCGTTAGCTCGCTCCTCAATACTTAAATCGGGATTTTGAAATGGATATTGATACTTTGTTTTGCACGCTAAAAACGCAAACAAGCATAGCAGAAAAATGATTTTTTTCATGTCTGACAAGTATTTATTTTAAGGTTTTTTGTTATTAAAAATGTACATATATAACTTTGAGACAAGTAACAAATAGTCTTAAGGTTATTTCATTGTTATTTCCAACACTCCGCCTTTCATTAGATCTTCATGTGAAAAAAACATTTCGCTTAATGCTTTTCCGTTTAATTTTACAGATTGAATGTGTTTTCGTTCAGGGGCATTATTGATAGCTTTTACCGTGAATACCTTACCGTTTTCGAGCTGGATTTTTACTTCATCAAATAAAGGACGTCCTATCGAATAATAAGGCATTCCGGGGCAATAGGAATAAAATCCCATGCTGTTGAGAACATACCAAGCCGACATTTCACCGCAATCTTCATTTCCAGACAAGCCGTTAGGATCATCGATATAAAGTGTTTGTAATACATGATCAACTAATTCCTGTGTCTTTTCAGGTTTATTCACTTGATTGTATAGATGTATTGTTTGATGGCTTGGCTCATTGCCGTGTGCATATTGCCCGATCAAACCAGAAATATCCGCGGATACACGTTCGCCTGTTAAATCGGAAGAAATGGAAAATAATGAATCCAATTTAGTAATAAAATTTTCTCGCCCGCCCATCAGTTCAGCCAAACCATCTATATCGTGAATCACAAACCACAGCCATTGCCATGCGTTACCTTCGCAATAATCGTCGTTATTATGATCGGAATGTCGCGGATCAAAGGGTTTTTTCCACGATCCGTCCAATAGCTTGCCTCGCATAAATCCTGTTGTAGGATCATAATAATTCTTATAGTTTTTGCTCAAATTTGTATAGTATTCATAATCCTTTTCGTGTTTCAACTCTTTCGCAAATTGAGCAATCAACCAATCGTTGTAAGCATACTCCAAGCCTCTCGCAACCGATTGATTTTCCATGTCTGCCGGAATATAACCTATAGAGTTTTTATATTGTTTTCCGTGATGCATGAGCGAAGTATTTAAAATAGTACGATCTACGGACGGGGAAATGTCGGTTGTATCATAAGATGATGATTTTTTACATGCCAAATAAGCTTTCTCTATATCAAAATCGCGTTGTCCTTTCATATAAGAATCTACAATTACCGAAACCGAATGATATCCAATCATACATCCAGTTTCGTTAGAATGTAATTCCCATACAGGTAATATGCCGTTTTCATCATATTTGCGGATTAGCGAACGAATCATCGCTTGATTTTCATTAGGCGAGATAATCGTATTCAACGGATGCAAAGCACGGAAGGTATCCCAAAGTGAAAAAATGGAATAATTGGTGTAATTTTCATCTTTGATGATTTTATTTTCCATCGTACGGTATCGTCCATCCACATCGGAAATGACTATAGGCTCTAAGGCTGTGTGATACAGTGCAGTATAAAAAATACGACTATTTCTATCGTCATTGTTTTTTATTTTAATCTTTGATAATTCCTTATTCCATATGTCTTGTGCTTTTTCTTTGACAACATTGAAGTTCCAGTTCCCTATTTCAGTAAATAAGTTGAGTTTAGCTCCGTCAAGATCCACAAGCGATATTCCCACTTTCACCAAAACTTGTTCTTTTTTATTGTTAAATGTAAGAATGGCTTTTTTATTATCATCAACCGTGGCAGTAAAAGGCTCCGAAAATTTAGCGTAAAAATATACATAACGGTCGGGTGCCCATCCGCTGACATGTTTCATGCCTTGTACTTCAGTTTCACTGATTACAGTCAGTTCAGAGGCAAGCAAACGACGGTCGTGAATGGTACGGGTCAAATCTATATATAATCCGGCTTTCTTGTCTTTCGGAAAAGTATAACGATGAAATCCGGCGTGCATAGTTGCTGTCAATTCAACATCAACATTATAGCTGTCTAAATGGACACTGTAGTAACCCGGTGATGCTTTTTCTTTTTTATGCGAGAAATGAGAACCAAAAGAAGGCTTTTTATCTTCGCCGTTAGGAGTTACTGTTTGAAGTTCGTTGGAGAAAGGAAGGAAAAGTACGTCTCCTAAATCACCGATTCCTGTTCCGCTCAAATGAGTGTGACTAAAGCCGATTAAAGTAGTATCGTCGTAGTGATATCCGGAACAAGCATCCCAACCGTTTGTGCGAGTGTCGGGGCTCAGTTGAACCATTCCATGTGGAAGTGTAGCTCCTGGGTATGTATGACCATGACCTCCTGTCCCAATAAATGGATTTACTAAACTCGTATAATCCATTTTTTCAGAAGAGCAGGATAAAATAACAAGAGGTAATAATAGTAGAAAAAGATTTTGTGTTTTCATTTCTGTATTAAATTGAGAGATTAAGCTGCCGCATCAATATAGTCTGTTTATAAAGAAAACTATAATGTTTCAGAACAATAATCCATAATTTGATGCTTCTTAGCACAAATATATCCTTCTGTTATTAAAATCGACTTAAAATAAAATTAATATCTTTCTTTATTTTAGAATTTCTGCATATTAATTCTAATTTAATCTTTTTTTAATCTCCAAAACATATCTTTGTTAAATAACGATCTATTAATACCGTGAAAATTTATTTAATACCATGAAAAAATATTTAATACCTTATTTTCTTGTATTGTTATTCTGTATTTTTAGTTTAATTGCTTATGGGAATGGAGATCCCGCATTAAAAACACAATACACAAGCCCTGCAACTATTTGGGAAAGCGAAGCTTTGCCTTTGGGTAACGGATTTATCGGCACAATGCTTTTTGGCGACGTGGCTACAGATGTAATTCAAATAAATGAACATTCATTATGGTCGGGTGGTCCCGGAAAAAATCCTTCTTACAACGGAGGACATTTACGTACTCCGGCTCAGGTTCATCAAAGTTTGCAAAGTGTACGAAATACTTTGCAGGAAAAAATGAATAATTTCACGGCAAATAACGCAGCTTATATTGATCAAAACGGAAAAGTAATTTCTGCTAATTACGAAACCGAAAATACCGCATTACGTAGTAATATTAACGGTTTAATGGGAACAAAAGATGATTTTGGCTCATACCAATCGTTATCTAATCTGAATATTGCTTATCCACAAACGATATTGCCTGAGATAGTTAATATTACCGGCGATTGCGAAAATCCGTCAGGTGGCGAAAGGTTATCTATGCTTTTTGACAATAGTCCGACCACAAAATGGTTTTCCGATCAAGGATTCAAAAGCTTTCCCTGCTATATCGCATGGGAGTATAATGTAGCATTCACAACTAAAGCATATACTCTAATTTCAGGGAATGACATGCCTGCAAGAGATCCGAAATCGTGGAAGCTTTATGGTTCAACTAATGGAGAAAATTATGAATTAATTGACATAAGAACGAATGTCACTTTTTCAGGAAGAAATCAAAGTTTGCGTTTTGAACTGCCGCAAACAGTCAGTTACAAGTATTTCAAAATTGAAATAACCGCTACATTCACTACAAATACGCCACCTCAATTGAGTGAAATAGCTTTAGAAAATGTAAGTACATCCGATTTTCCGGTTTATACAAATTACCTCAGGGAATTAAACATTGATAACGCCACTGCTCAAATAACTTATACTCAAGAAGAGGTAAATTACAAAAGTGAATATTTGGTAAGTTATCCCGACAATTCGCTTGTTATCCGCCTTACAAGCGATGCTTCTGCCATGCTTTCGAGAACTATTTGGTTGACAACTCCGCAAACAAAAGCAAATATAGTTGCTTCGGTTGATGGCTCTATTACGATGACGGGACAACCTGCTGACCATCTTGCCAGTGGGTTGAATTTTGCTCAATACTTGAAAGTAAAAGCAATAAATGGAATAGTATCTGTTTCGGGAAATAAATTAGTAGTAACGGGAGCTGATGAGATATTGATTGTCTTATCGGCGGCTACCAATTATCAGCAATGTATGGATAATACTTTTAACTATTTTTCCAATATCAATCCATTGGAAAAAGCCCAAAATGCTGTTAGTGCAGTGATACAACAAAATTATGTAGACATTCTTAAAAAGCATACTGATGATTATAATTCGTTGTTTAACCGAATGAATTTAAATTTGAAAGGTGCTGCCAATACAAATAACAAAACAACCGATCAGCTTCTATTGGGTTATAAAAACAATACGAATACAGACGCTGAAAATCTCTATCTAGAACAACTGTATTATCAATTTGGGCGTTATTTACTTATTTCATCTTCGCGTCCCAATGGCTTGCCTGCCAATTTGCAGGGAATTTGGGCGGAAGGACTTACGCCTCCTTGGTCGTCCGACTATCACACCAATATCAATCTTCAAATGAATTATTGGTTAGCAGGACCTACTAATTTGAGTGATTGTCACTTGCCGGTTATTGATTACGTAAAAAGTTTGGTTCCACGCGGACGAATTTCAGCTAATCATTATTATTGTAAACCCGATGGCAGTATAGTCAGAGGTTGGGTTATTCATCACGAAAATAATATTTGGGGAAATACAGGTCCGGGCAACTGGTACGAAGGTTTTTATTTCCCGGCTGCTGCCGCTTGGATGTGTCAGGATATTTGGGAATACTACCAATTTACCCAAGATGTCAATATCTTACAGGCTAATTTTCCTATCCTGCTTGATGCCTCTTTATTTTGGGTAGACAATCTTTGGCGTGATACCCGCGATGGAACATTGGTCGCCAATCCTTCATATTCTCCCGAACATGGACCGTACTCTTTAGGAGCATCATGCGATCAAGCTATTATTACCGAACTTTTTGATATGACAATTAAGGCATATAAAGTACTGTATCCACAACAAGCAAATTCGTCTGAAATAAACGAAATCGTTCAAGCTAAAAGTCGTTTAGCCGGACCTCAAATAGGCTTGAACGGACAGTTTATGGAATGGAAAGATGAAACAACAATGGATGTTACTGGTGATGCTGGACATAGACATGTGAATCATTTGTTTTGGTTGCATCCCGGTTCGCAAATTATTCCGGATCGAAGTGCACAAGAAAATCTGTATGCCGAAGCTATGAAGAAAACCTTGAACACGCGCGGCGATGGCGGAACAGGTTGGAGTAAAGCATGGAAAATAAATTTCTGGGCACGTTTACGAGATGGTAATCATTCGCATAAATTGCTTGAAGAATTGCTAAAAGAATCAACACTCAACAATTTGTTCGATACGCATCCTCCATTTCAAATTGATGGCAATTTCGGTGCTACTGCCGGAATGACCGAAATGTTGATACAAAGCCAAGGAGATTATATTGAAATTCTTCCGGCTCTTCCAGATAAATGGAGCACAGGAAGTTTCAACGGAATCAAGGCGCGAGGAAATTTTGAATTGAATGCTGAATGGGAAAATAAAGTATTGAAAGATATGGAAATCATTTCGCTCTCAGGAAAAAATTGTAAACTGAAGTATAACGGAATTAATAACTATACGCTTACTGAAAAAGATGGAGGAAATGTATTGTCTACAACTATTGACAACAACAGTATTTCTTTTCCTACTGAATCAGGAAAAATTTATCTGCTTAGCCATGAATAAAACAATTATATTTATCATATTTTGTTTTCTAACAGTATTTTGCCAAGCAAAAAATTACTATGTGAAAACAGATGGAAATTCGTCGTTGCCAGCATCGTCTTGGGGCTGGGCATCAAACGATCTGCAAGGCGTGATCAATAAAGCTTCAGCAGGAGATATCGTATATGTTGCTGCCGGAATATACTATGGAGGCTTTATTATGAAAGAAGGAGTTAACGTATTGGGTGGATATACTGCCAATGCTAATAATCCTACCGAACGCTACGAAATGACTGATACCGACAACTCACACTACAGTATTTTAGATGGTGAAGGTAAACAGCGCGTACTTACACAATTTGCTCCTTTCTCTATTGTCACTACATGGGAAGGCTTTGTTCTCCAAAACGGGAAACCTGCCACAGCTTTCAAAACAGGTAGCATTATTTATTCGCAAACAGGCGATAATAGAATAGTCGGAGTTATTTATCAATACGATACCGAAACTAAAACCGGCAAAATGATAGGGACAAAAAATCTTCGGATACAATGGGGCGGTTATGAAAATGTAATTGATGAATTGATTCCGCTTGTTGATCGGACAGTTGCTAAAGAAAATGTTTCGGGAACCGAAAATTCGACTCATATATTAAGAACATTAGAAGAAAATTCGATCGATTTTTCAACAACAGATTATTCCGGCAATGGTAATTATGCCGCCTATTGGTGCGATACGCTTACTGTAGGAGGTTATTCCGATTGGTATTTACCTGCTCCGGGAGAATTGCAGAAAGCTTATGAAGCCAATATTAAAACAATTATGGAAAGTGTAGGTAAGGAATTGAAATATCCATACTGGACAAGTGGACAAGTCGGAAATACGTTAGCATGGGCATATTGTTTCGCTAACGGATACTGTCATCCAGCCTTGAAATATGTAACCTATCTTGTAAGTGGAGTTCATACGTTTACCGAACCCGAAACTCCTAATGGAATTTATTTTGCCGGAGGAGGTGCTTTTCTTTATACCAATGGAGTTTTGAAAAATTGTATCGTTACAAACAATACTTCGTCGTCAAAAGGTGGAGGTATATATTGTTGGGGTGGTCAAATAATTGATTGTAAAGTAGAAGGAAATACCGCCCCTGAGGCTAACGAAATTTATTGCGAGGAAGTTTCCAGTATGGAAGAAATAATCACACAATCATTTGATGCTTACCCTAATCCTGTAAAATCTGGAGAGAAAATAAACATCAACTATCCGTCTACTGACTTTTTAAATTATCATATTATCAATCTTTCGGGACAAGTTATTAATATCGGTAAAATGAATTCGGAACAAATATTATCTGCTCCGCTTTCAAAAGGAGTTTATATGTTATATCTACAATCGGATAAAATTAATCTGTCAAAAAAAATAATAGTCAATTAAGGAGGTGAAAATGAATAAAAAATCATATTTGATATTGGTGGCATTATGCTTGATAAGCATAAATCTGAGGTCACAAAATGAGGATTTGCTCTTTTCACCTAAAGGTATAGCTGAAGTCCATATTACTTTGGATGACGGAAAGCAAATCGGAGATATTAAAAACGAAAAAAATGATCAGGATTATGTAGGTAAGCTCAACGCGACAATGATTATCCGCAATTCTGCTAATTCAACTTACGATGCTTCGGTGCTTTATAACGGGAAAATTCAAATAGACGGTCGTGGTAATACAACATGGGGAGTTCCTAAAAGACCTTATAGCTTTGATTTGGTTGACAATGTTTTGGGAGAAAATCCCGCTCCTGTTTTAGATATGCCCGAAGCTGACGAATGGGCTTTGCTTGCCTTTTGGCACGACCGCAGTTTGATGCGCATTCCTCTTGCTATGTATCTCGGACACCAAATGAATGGAATTCCTTGGACACCACGACTACGCTATGTGGAACTTTGGATAAATGAAGAATACCGAGGACTTTACTGTCTCTCAGAAAAAGTACAACGAGGCAACAGCCGTGTAGATCTAAAAAAGCTGACTGATGCTATTGAAGACCAGTTAGAGCCACGTGTTTCGGGAGGATATCTTTTGGAAGGCTCTTCTGAAGAAAAATTGAACGAGATAGAAAAAACGGTTGATTTTAGGACATCAAGAGATATTAATTTTTCATTTAAATATCCAAAAGCGAAAAATGTAACATCTACTCAAAGGGATTGGATTATAAATTATCTTAATGAATTTGAGAGTGTTCTGTGGAGTAATAATTTCAAAGACCCAACAAATGGTTATCAAAAATATATGGAGGTTCCAAGTTTTATTGATTGGACTATTTTGCATGAACAATCGAAGGGACCTGACAACCTTTTTCATGCCAGTACTTTCGTATCAAAAGAAAGGAACAAAAAACTAACAATGAATGCTCCGTGGGATTTTGATTTGTCTTATGCCAATGGAGGTGATAAGAATGAAACAGGCAATATGGTCAGAACACATCGTTGGTTTGCTCGTCTAGCGGATGATCCTACCTATTTTTCTCAGTATAACGCCCGTTTCGATGAGTTGCGTCCGTTGTTTTATCAAATTCCTCAGATTCTTGAAGCGAATTATCAATTTTTAAAAGAAGGTGGTGCTCTTGAGCGCGAAAAAAATAGATGGCCGCAAATTTTGACTGAATATGAGCCTGAAAGCTATATGAAAAGACCTGTTGATTATCATGCTCATGTGCGCTACCTAAGCGATTGGATAGCTTCCCGCGATACTTGGTGCAACATTGAATTAGGAAAAACCGATCAGGAGAAAGCTAACCGTTTGAAACAAACAATACCTATTATCCGGATTCTAGATTTTGAAAGTTTGGAAATTGAAAATCCTTTTTACGTAAAAATAATGCAGAATGACAATAATTTTAAATATTATTGGAATGATTCACCAGCAGTTTCAACCAATCCATTGAAAGTAATTAATACCAAAGGTAAGTATTGGGTGAAAATTGCGGATAGCAAAGGTAATATCAGTTTGGCTTCCGATACACTCTATTTTGGTATAGAAGCACCAACTTCTATTGACAATTTAAAAACAGAAATGAAATTCACTTACACCAATCTTGCAACAGATTTTATAACGATCAACTATTCTGCGCCTGCAAATAGAGCGAAACTTACTATCAGTTTGTGGAATACGTGCAGCATAAAAAGTTTTGAAGCTGAATATGCTCTTGTCGAAGGATATAATCAGATTCAAGTGCCGATTTCAGAATTACAAAAAGGTATATATATCATGTATCTGCAAGCGGAGAATGCTTACATTTCTAAAAAAATCATCCTTAAATAGATATATTTAATTTGTAAATTCGAGTAACACATGAAAACACGCACAATAGTATTTTTCTCTTTAATCGTTTTTGCCGCTTCATTGACAGCTCAATCTTTATTGAGCAATAATTCAACTGTTTTCTCAGCAGTTATTAATCATCAAAAAATTAGAATAGAAACATATGGAGCTCAGAGCTATCGTATTTTGAAATATCCTGAAAAAACAACAATAGATAAAACGTCTTTTTCTGTAATTCGTAAGCAAGGTGATGCTGTTATTCGTCTAACAAAAAATGACAAGGAATTTATCTTGAGTATATCGAAAACAAAAATTATTATAGATAAATCTAC